>DVNH01000006.1 GCA_018714565.1 Candidatus Merdicola faecigallinarum
CCTGGTTTAAACATGTGTTTAAAACGTTTTTGTGGTTTTAAGAATTCTTCAATTGGAAGTTTTTTAGCTGGTTTATAAGAAACCTTATATTTTCCATCTACAACTTCGTAAAGTGGCCAGTAGCAAGTTTCAACAGCTAATTTGTTGATTTGCATTAACATGTCTGTTGGATATCCCCATCCTCTAGGACATGGAGAAAGAACATTTAAGAAAGTTGGTCCTTCCGTATAAATTGCTTTTTCCGCTTTTTCATATAAATCTTTAAAATTATTTACTGCAATTGTTTGTGCAACATATGGTAAGTGGTGACCAACCATAATTTTAGCTAAATCTTTTCTTGATTGCATTTTACCTGGAATTACAGTACCTGCTGGTGAAGTAGTAGTATCTGCAAATTTTGGAGTAGCAGAAGAACGTTGAATACCAGTATTCATATATGCACCATTATCGTAGCAAACATAAACCATATCATGTCCTCTTTCCATTGCTCCAGATAAAGCTTGGATTCCTATATCATAAGTTCCGCCATCTCCACCGAAAGCGATGAATTTGGTATGTTCGTCTTGAGGTAATTTTCCTTGTCTTTTTAAAGATTTGTATGCAGCTTCTACACCAGCTTCTGTACTTGCTGCACATTCAAATGCTGTATGAATAAAAGAATCTGTCCAAGCTGTATATGGGTAAATAAAAGTAGAAACTTCCATACAACCAGTAGCATTTGCAATTACAGCATGATCTTCTTCTTTTAGTGCTCTTAATATCATTCTCGCAACAGGAGGAGCACCGCATCCAGCACACATTCTATGTCCTTCTGTAAAACGAGAAGGTTTTTTAGCAACGACTTCTTTTAAATTATATGCCATCTGTGATCATTCCTTTCTTCTATGAATTTCTTAATCCTAAATAACGATAAGGATTTTCGATTTTTCCATTTTTAATAATTTCTTCTAGATCATGGTAAACACTTTCAATATCTGTCGATTTTGTATCTCTACCACCAATTCCATATACATAATTTACCATAGGTACATGAACATTATTTACATACATAGCAGAAGTAATATCTTCAAATAATGCTCCACCAGCAGCATTTAATGATTCAGCACGATCAAGAACTGCTACCGCTTTTAAATGAGATAAAGCATTTGCAATTTCTTCTACTGGGAATGGACGGAACATACGAAGTTTTAATAAACCTGCTTTTATTCCTTGATTTCTTAAATTATCAACAACAAATTTTGTAGTGCCAGCAGTAGAGTTCATACAAACAATAGCAATTTCTGCATCGTCTAAACGATAAGATTCGAAGAATTCATATTTCCTTCCGGTCATTTTTTCGAAATCCTTTGATACTTCTGCAATTACTTTTTTTGCTCTTTTCATTGCTTCTGCTTGTTGAGCTTTATGTTCAAATAAATAAGCTTGTAAATCTAAAGGACCAATTGCAATTGGTTCATTTCGATTTAGTAGATAATGTTCTGGTTTATAAGTTCCTACAAACTCTTTTACTTTTTCATCTTCTACTAATTCGATATTTTCGATAGAATGAGATGTAATAAAACCATCTTGGCAAACCATTAAAGGTAGTTTTACATCTGGATGTTCTGCAATACGATGAGCCATTAAAAGGTTATCGTAAGCTTCTTGGTTTGTTTCAGAAAATAACATGATCCATCCAGCATCTCTTACACCCATTGCATCAGAGTGATCACAATGAATATTAAGAGGTCCTGATACAGCACGATTTACTAAAGACATTACAATAGGAAGTCTTAAGCTAGATGCGATATAAATCATTTCCCACATTAAAGATAATCCATTTGCAGATGTTGCTGTCATTGCCCTTACACCTGCTGCTTCTGCACCAATACATGCACTCATCGCACTATGTTCACTTTCAACAGCAACAAATTCAGTATCTACTGTTCCATTTGCTACAAAAGTTGAGAAATATTGAGGTATTTCAGTAGAAGGAGTAATTGGAAAAGCAGCTACAACATCTGGATTAATTTGTTTCATTGCAATTGCAGCAGCTTCATTACCACTTAAACGTTCTCTAATTCCCATTATTCAGTTCCCTCCTCTTTCATTGATATTGCATTAAAAGGACATACTTTTGCGCATACGCCACATCCTTTGCAAAAATCATAATTAAAATCTTTTCTTTTTAAATCATCTTTTCCTACTGGAATTGCATTTTCTGGACATACAGGGAAGCAAAGTCCACATTGTTTGCATTTTTCGCTATCAAATACAGGGCGTACACTTCTCCAGTCTCCTGTTTTAAAGTTTTTTGCATTTCCAGCTTCATAAATATCTCCACCAGGAGTTAGCTTATCCATAGGAGTTGATACATTAATGTTTACTTCTGACATTTTTTATCTTCCTTTCTTACTTAATATAATTGATCATATCAAGCTAGATTTTTTTAACTTGTTTTAAAGCAAGTTCAATTGCTTTCATATTACCATCGATTACTTCTGGTTTTTTAGCAAATTTATGCTTAAATGAACCTTCCATATCTTTTAAGAATTCATCATCTTCCATAATATGAGCAACTTTAACAATTGCTGCAAGCATAGGTGTATTTGGAAAATATTTACCTAATGCTTCTAAAGAAATAGAGCGAGCATCAATTGTATAAATTGATCCTTTATAATCTCCTAATACCCTTTTTAAATATTCTTCGCTCTTTGTTGTATTAATAACAATTGCGCCAGTTTCTTTTAATCCACTTGTTACATTTACAGATTCTAATAAAGTATCATCAACAACTACTACATAATCTGGTTCATAGATATTACTATGAATTGTAATTGGTGTTGTGCTAATACGGTTATAGGCAGTAATAGGTGCACCCATACGTTCAGGACCATATTCTGGAAAACCTTGGATGTACTTACCAGTATTAAATGCTGCATCAGCTAATAATAATGAAGCTGTTTTAGCCCCTTGACCACCTCTACCATGCCATCTGATTTCAATTAAATTATCCATGATTTAGAATTTCCCTCCTTATTTTGGTAATCATACTAATATACACATCCAGTATATTCTTAAAACAAGTTGATGTCAAGAAAAATAAAAAGAATAACCGACCGTACGGAACAGTTAATGCAAAGCAATCTGTACATATGGCGAAGCCACTTTTCTTATTACGCAGGAAATTTCGAAAGAAATTTCTGGAGTAACAAGGTTAAGTTACCTTAGTCTGTGCGATTGCAAAGCAATCTGTACATATGGCGAAGCCACTTTTCTTATAATAAATATTGAGATATAATAGGATGTGATCCTATTTGGAAAAAAATTAAGGTAGGATATGATAATAAAAAGTAAAGATAGGAGTAAAAAATGATAGAAAAGATTGCTGAAAAAATAAAGAAAAATGGTGGAAACTTATATTTAGTAGGAGGAGCCATTAGAGATGAGTTATTAGGGAAAACACAGTTTGATGAAGATTATTGCATTACAGGGTTAACACAGGAAAGATTTAAAGAGTTATTTCCGGAAGCAAAATGGATTGGAAAATCTTTTGGGGTATTTCAATTGGAGAAAAAAGAATTTGCTTTAGCAAGAAGTGAAATAAAAAAAGGGATAGGTCATACAGAGTTTGATGTAATGTTAGATCCTGAAATCTCTATAGAGGAAGATTTAAGAAGAAGAGATATTACAATTAATGCAATTGCAAAAGATATGATTACAGGAGAAATCATTGATCCTTTTGGAGGAAGAGAAGATATTGAGAATAAAAAAATAAGATATATTTCGAATCATTTTTCAGAAGATCCTTTAAGGGTTTATCGAGTAGCAAGGTTTGCTGCAACATTAGAATTTGATGTAGATGAAAGAACCATAAAAATTATGAAAAATATGAAACAAGAACTAAAATCGCTATCAAAAGAAAGAGTTTTTTTGGAGCTTCGTAAAGCATTAATAGCAAAAAAACCATCTATCTTTTTTCGCGTTCTAAAAAAAGCAGAAGTATTAGATGTGCATTTTAAAGAGATATATGATTTAGTAGGAAGTTTGCAACCAGAAAAATATCATCCCGAAGGGGACAGTTATGAACATACAATGCAAGTATTAGATAAAGTGGCAGAATATACGGAAGACGAAACTTTAAGATTTGCAGCCCTTGTGCATGACTTGGGGAAAGGAACAACGCCGAAAGAATCTTATCCACATCATTATGGACATGATAAAAGAGGAGTAGCACTTGTACAAAACTTAGGAGAACGAATAGGACTACCAAGTAAATGGATAAAGTATGGAAAAGTTGCGGCAAAAGAACATATGCTAGGCGGGATTTTTAGAAAAATGTCACCAGGGAAGCAAGTTAGCTATATCGAAAGAGTTGAAAAAACGGAAATAGGATTGGAAGGAATGCAACTAATTGTAAATGCAGATCGAGAAGGAAGAGGAAATTACAAAGAAACAGAGGAGGAAAAGAAAAATAGTCAGTTTTTAGAAATCGGAAAAGAATGTATCCAAACAATAAATGCAAAAAAGATTATAGAAAAATATGGAAAAATAGAAGGAAAACAATTTGGAGAATTATTACATCAAGAAAGAATTGCATGGTTGAAACAGAAAAACATTGACTTTTAGAGCTTTTTCGTATATTATAGTAATGTCAAATTTTATGTTTATAGAAAGTTATTTAAAGAAAATAACTTCAAGGAGGAAGAGTTTATGGGAGAAGTTATCGTAATAACATCGGGGAAAGGTGGAGTAGGAAAAACAACGACAACAGCTAATTTAGGTTCTGCTTTAGCTTTAGAAGGAAAAAAGGTAGTATTAGTAGATACAGATATAGGGCTTCGTAACTTAGATGTTGTAATGGGACTAGAAAATAGAATTGTATATGACATTGTAGATGTTGTAGAAGAAAAATGTAAATTAAGACAAGCTTTGATTAAAGATAAACGTTTTCAAGAACTTTTCTTATTACCAGCCGCTCAAACAAGAGATAAAAGTGCAATAACAGAAACACAAATGAAAGAACTAGTAAATAAACTAAAAGAAGAATTTGACTATATTTTAATTGATTGTCCAGCAGGAATTGAACAAGGATTTAAAAATGCAATTGTAGGTGCAGATCGAGCAATTGTTGTTACAATGGCTGAAATTTCAGCCATTCGTGATGCAGATAGAATTATTGGTTTATTGGAATCCTCACAAATTAAAAATCCACAATTAGTGGTAAATAAATTAAGACCAGAAATGGTTAAAAGAGGAAAAATGATGGATGTTGACGATATTGTTGATTTATTGTCAATTGATCTTATTGGTGTTGTACCAGATGATGAATATATTATTACACAAACCAATAAAGGAGAACCAGTTATTTCTAATCGAAAAGCTCCTTCTGGAAAAGCATATATGGAGATCGCAAAGCGAATCCTTGGAGAAAATATAGAAGTAACAATACCAGGTAGAGAGAAAGGTCTTTTTGCTAAGTTTAAAAGATTATTCGGAAAAAAATAAAGGAACAAAATCATAGTGGAGGTTAAGAAAAGATGTTTGAAGGCATTAAGAATTTTTTTAAAAAAATAGCAAAGACAGAAAGCCAAGATAATAGTTCAAAAGAAACTGCAAAAGAGAGATTACATTTAGTATTGATGCAAGATCGTGCAAATGTATCTGCAGATTTCTTAGAAATGATGAAACAGGAAATCATTGAAGTAATAAAAAAATATATTGATGTAGATGAAAATGCAATCGATGTAAGACTTACAAATAAGACAAATGATGATGGAACAAACGGAGCGCCAGCTTTGTATGCTAATATTCCAATTATTAGCATTAAGGAAGGATCTAGGGAGTATAGTAAAAAAGAAGAGCAAAGCAAAGTAGAAGAGAAAGTAGAATTAAAACAAGAAGAAAAAGTAGATGAAAAAATAAGTCAGGAAGGAAAAGAAGAACAGAATCAAACAGAATCAGAAAAACAAGAAGAGAAAATAGAAGATGTGGAAAAAGTGGAGGATGTAAAATAAGAAAAACATAATAGAGGTTAATAAATGAGAAAGAAAATTTTAAAAAATGTAGATTGGGGAATTTTAATATGTAGCATTATATTATGCGTGATAGGAATGATTGCTTTATTCTCTGCTACACAGGAAACGGGCTATAGTGATCTGAAAAAGCAGATGCTTTGGTTTATTGTAAGTATTCCTGTTATCTTAATTTTGATATTTGTAGATTATGAATTAATTGCTAAAATATCCCCTGTATTTTATGGGATTTTTATCATATTATTAGTTGCTGTATTGTTTACAGAACCAATTAATGGAGCAACGAGCTGGTTCGAATTTAAATTTTTCTCATTGCAACCAGCAGAGTTTGCTAAAATTTTTGTTATTTTAACTTTTGCTTTTGTAATTTGTAAAATACAAAAAAAGGGAAGAAATGAAATTAATAAACCATGGAAATTGCTTGTATCGCTTTTAATTGTAGGAATACCAATTCTATTAATTATTAAGCAGCCAGATTATGGAACAGCAGCAGCATATATAGTAGCAATGTTAATGATTTTATTTACTGCAGGAATCGATAAAAAATATATTATTGGCTGTGTGTTAATAATAGCAATTGCAGTTCCTTTATTATATCAATTTGTGCTACCAGAGCATGCGAAATCAAGAATAAAAATTTTCTTAAATCCGGACTCTGATCCAAGAGGAGCGGGGTATAATGTAATACAATCCAAACTTGCAATTGGAGCAGGACAACTTACAGGAATGGGAATATTAAAGGGAAATCAAACACAATTAGGATTTTTGTATCCAAAGACAACAGATTTTATCTTTTCCGTAATAGGAGAAGAAATGGGATTTGTGGTGGCGGCAGGAGTAATTATTGTTTATGTCATTCTAATAACAAAAGCAATTTATGTTGCGAAAACAGCAAAAGACGATTTGGGATCATATATTGCAATGGGAATTGCAGGAATCTTTCTATTTCACATGGTAGAAAATATAGGGATGACAATGGGATTACTTCCAATTACAGGAGTTCCTCTACCTTTCGTAAGCTATGGAGGAAGTTCATTATTGACAAATTTCATATTAATTGCAATATTATTAAGTATTAGTGGAAGAAGACAAAAAGCAATTTTTATAGAATAGAGAAGGAAAAATGATGTATATTAAACCATTAAAGATAGGAAGTGTAGAGTTAAAAAATAATGTACTATTGGCTCCTATGGCAGGAGTAACAGATAAACCATTTCGAATTTTATGCAAAGAACAAGGAGCAGGACTTACGTTCACCGAGATGGCAAGTAGTAAGGCAATTTTTTATCAAGATCAGAAAACCAAAAAGCTTTTAGATATAAAAGGAGAATCTGGTCCAATTGGAGTACAAATATTTGGAAGTAATGTAGAAGCAATGAGAGAGGCTACAAAGTATGTAAATGACTTTGCCGATATTATCGATATTAATATGGGATGTCCAGCACCTAAAGTAGTAAAAAATGGGGATGGAAGTAAACTATTATTGGATTTGAAGTTGGCAAGAGAAATTATCAAAAATGTGGTGAAGGTAGCAGAAAAACCAGTTACAGTAAAAATACGTAAGGGATGGGATGAAGACCATATTGTAGCAGTAGATGCTGCAAAAATGATAGAAGAAGCAGGAGCTGCAGCAATTACAATTCATGGTAGAACAAGAGCAGAATTTTATAGTGGGAAAGCAGATTTAGAAATAATAAGAAAAGTAAAAGAATCTGTTTCAATACCTGTAATTGGGAATGGTGATATTTTTGATGAGGAGTCTGCTGAAAATATGTTTAAGCAGACGGGTGTAGATGGAATTATGTGTGCAAGAGGGACGTTTGGAAATCCTTGGATTTTTCGAGAGATTTTATATTATTTAGAACATGGAGAAAAATTGCAAAAGCCTAGTAAAGAAGAAAAATTGGAAATGATAAAGAGACATATTCAAATGGAGGTAGAAGAAAAAGGAGAAGAAGTAGCAATCAAAGAAATGAGAAAACAAGTAAGCTGGTATATTAAAAACTTAAAAAATGCTGCAATGATAAGAGAAAAAATAAATCAAATCTGTAAGGAAAAAGAAATGGTACAAGTTTTAACGGAATACTTTGAAAATCAATAGAATATAGTTAAAAAGAATAGAGTTATCTATTCTTTTTTTTCTTTTTGTAAGAGCAAGATTGAAAAAAGAAAAGATAATAAATTTTTTTCTTATTAGGAGGAAGATGGGGATGGACTTAAAAAAAGCAGAAAAAAAGAAAAGAATAATAGTAGGAAAAACAATTTGTTTTCTTATTATTTTATGTCTTATTGGATTTATTATATTTTTTGTGAAAAAAAATGATAAAACGATAAATTTGGGAAATAATAATATTAATCAATCAGCAAATCAATGTGTTGAAAATATTTTAAATATGAGTTCATACAAGGCAAAAATGGAAGTAACCGTTAAAAGTAATAAAAATACAAATCGATATCAATTAAACCAGGAATATCGAGAAAATTATGCAAGACAAATAATAGAAGAACCAAGTAATATAAAAGGACTAACGATTACGCAAGAAGAAAATAATCTAAAAATAGAAAATACAAAGTTAAATTTAACATCTATTTATGAAAATTATACTTATGTAGCAGAGAATCATTTATTTTTAAATTACTTTGTGGAAGATTATAAAAACGCACAAAATTCTAATGCAAAAGAAGAAAATGATTTTATTGTTCTAGAAACCGATTGTAGAAATCAAGAAAATAAGTACAATATAAGGAAAAAATTATATCTTCAAAAAAATACAGGAAAACCTATTAAAATGGAAGTACAAGACATGAACCAAAAAATTAGAGTGTACATATTATATAATGAGATAGAAATAAATGGTACTAATTTTTAAAAGATAAAAGAACAATAAAGCAAATATAATTTATTAGAACTATTTTCTTTATCTCGAACTAATATTTAAAATAAAAAACAGACTAATATTAGGAGTGAAGAAAATGATTATTAAAAGAGGTGACATGTTTTACGCGGATTTAAGCCCAGTGATTGGATCAGAACAAGGAGGAATAAGACCAGTTCTTATTATTCAAAATGATATGGGAAATAAATATAGCCCAACAGTAATAGCTGCAGCAATTACCTCGCAAAAATCAAAAAATAAATTGCCAACGCATATTGAAATAAATTCAGAAAATAGTGGACTAAAGTCAGATTCTATTGTTTTAACAGAACAAATTCGTACGATTGATAAAAGTAGATTAAGAGAGAAAATAGGGCATATAGACGATACTTCTGTTATTCATAAAATTAATAATGCATTAGGGGTTAGCTTTGGATTAGAAGAATAAAAATAAAAAATACACTTTAAACGATAGAAAATCAAGGTTTAAAGTGTATTTTATTGCTAAAAGAATTTAAACACGCAATTTTTTTATAATTTTTATTTCATCGTATAATTGATCAACCATAATTTTTCGAGTGACTAAAGCTTGTTTATATTCTTCCAGAACGTTTTGATAATTTTCAAAAGTTTCACCATCGGAAAAAAGCATACGCATTCCTTCTTTATAATAACTTATCTTATGCTCAGAAGTTGCTTGCATCATTTTTTGATGGTAACGATCAATCGTTTCTAAACGTTTAATTTGTTCTTTTAGAAAATCTAAATAACCGATTACGCAGCTAATTTCATATTCGGTGTCTTGAATAACTACTTTAAAAAGAGCTCTTACTACTTTTTTATTTAAACGACCAATACGAACACCTTGGGCTGCATTATCTAAGGCTGCTGTTTTAGGATTAGGCTGAGCGTCTTTGATCAATAATTTTAAGGTTTCAGAAATATGGATATGGGTTTTATATTGTCTCTTAGATACAATAGCATCGTATTCATCAGCTACTTTTATAATTTGATCTTCATAAGGAATTTGATTTCCTTTTAAACCATCCGGATAACCAGATCCGTCTAGAGCTTCATGATGATATTTAGGACCTAAGGCATAAGGCCTTAACTTTAGATCATCCATACACATTTTATAACCAATTAAAGTATGTGTTTTCATTATTTCATATTCGCTATCTGTTAATCTTTCAGGTTTATTTAAAATTTTTAAAGGAATAAACATTTTTCCAATATCATGTAAATAAGCACAAATTGTGCAATAAGAAATGAAATTTTTACGACAATGTAAATATTCACATAATCTACAAACAATGCTTGCTACATTTTCGCTGTGTACACGAGTAAAAGGATCTAAGTTGTCAAGCATTGTTAATTGATAACGCATAGTTGCATCAAGATTATATGATTTTAAAGTTGTTTTATCATAAAAATCAAATTGTGGATTTGCCATTATTTTCTCCTTCGTATTTATTTAAAGTTCTTTTGTAATTGTTGAATGCTTATACTTTATCGATTACATTTTTAATGGATTAGTTATACTTTTAGCTTTTTTATGTCTTTTAATTCAGCATATAATTTGTTAATAATATTGGTTCGAGTGTCTAAAGCTTGTTTGTATTGCAGTAAAATAGAAGAATAATTTTCAAAAGTTTCTCCTTCTGTAAATAACATCTTCATACCCTCTTTATAATAATTCTGCTTTGATTCGGATTTGGAAGAAGTTGCTTTTTGATTGTATTTATCAACTGTTTCTAAACGTTTAATTTGCTCTTTAATGTAATCAATGTAATTATAAGTACAGGAAATTTCATAAAGAGTATCATCAATAACAACGCGAATAAGAGCTTTTACAATACGTGGATTATTTTTTCCGTTATGAGCATTTTCGATTAAAATCTTTAAAGTGTCGGTAACACCAATATGAGTTTTATATTGTCTTTTGCTAACGATAGCATCATATTCATCTGCCACTCGAATAATTTGTGCTTCATATGGAATTGCGAACCCCTTTAATCCGATCTGGATATCCAGTTCCATTTAATGCCTCATGATGACATCTTGGACCAATTGCATAAGGTCTTAATTTATCATCATTCAAACACATTTTATATCCAATTGTAGTGTGAGTTTTCATTGTTTCATATTCTTCATCTGTTAATCTAGATGGTTTTTGTAAAATACTTGGAGGAATAAACATTTTTCCAATATCATGAAGAAAAGCACAAATCGTACAATAAGTAGTAAAGTCTTTTTTACAATGCAGATATTCACATAATCTACAAGTAATACTTGCTACATTTTCAGAGTGTTTTCTTGTAAAAAGATCTAAAGAATCTAACATATTTAATTGATATCTCATACTAGAATCCAAATTATATGATTTTAAAACCGTTTTATCATAAAAATCAAATTTTTGCTCAAACATTATTTTTCTCCTTTGTAAAATCTAAATTTATCATACCACGAAATAAAACAAAGTTCAACCGATATTTCCCCTCTTTTTCGTCTAAATTTGTTGATTTATCTTTTATTTTAAGATATGATAAAAAAAGTACAAAAAGAAAAAAAGGTGATCAAAAGATGTATTTAAAAAGATTAGAATTACAAGGATTTAAATCCTTTGCAGATAAAACCACATTAGACTTTATGCCAGGGATAACAGCTGTTATTGGTCCAAATGGTTCTGGGAAAAGTAATATTTCAGATAGTATTCGCTGGGTATTAGGAGAGCAAAGCATGAAGTCATTAAGAGGCTCAAAATCCGAAGATATTATTTTTGCAGGAACACAAAATAGAAAATCTTTAGGATTTGCAGAAGCTTCTCTTATTTTTGATAACCAGGATGGAAAACTACCAATTGAATATAAAGAAGTAATTGTAACAAGAAGGATTTATCGTAGTGGAGAATCTGGTTATTATATTAATAAAGTGCCTTGCCGTTTAAAAGATATTCTAGAATTATTTATGGATACTGGAATTGGAAAAGATGGTTATTCTATTATTGGACAAGGAAAGATTGATGAAATTTTAAGTAATAAATCGGAAGATAGAAGACATATTTTTGAAGAAGCAGCAGGAATTGTAAAATATAGAGCAAGGAAAGAAGAATCAGAGAAAAAATTAGAACATACGAAATTAAATTTATTAAGAATTAATGACATTATTTCTGAAATAGAAGCAAATATTGAGCCACTAAAATTACAGTCAGAAAAAGCAAAAAAATTCTTAGAATTAAGAGAAGAATTAAAACATATAGAAATTGGTTTATTTATTGAACAAATTGAAAGTAATAAAGCTAAAATTGAAAATATGATAAAAGACATCGAAACAATGAATTTCTCTTATGAGGAAGAACAAGGAAGACAGCAAAGTCAGACAGCAAAAAAAGATAATTTAAAAGCAAAAATGGATGCTTTAATGGAAGAAATAGAAAAAATCCAAAACATAGGCTTTGAAAGTAGCAATAAAATAGAAAAAATTAATTCAGAAATAAATGTAGCAAGTCAAAAGATTTTAAATCATACCGAAAATCATACTCGATATGAAAAAGAGATTGAAGAATTGAAAGCTAAAATAAAATTGCTGGAAGATGAGAAAAAACAAAAGTTAGCAAAGAAAGAAAATCTATATCAGAACAAAGAGAAGTTTGAAAAAGAATTAAAAGAGAAAGAAGAAGAAAAGAGAAAATTAACAGAAAAATTATCAGTAAAGCAATTAGAAATTGAAGAGAAAAAGCAAAAAGTGTTGGATAATATTGACAAAAAATATGAAATTCAAAGTGAAATTCAGGCACAAGAACTTACTTATGGAAATTTAGAAAAAAGAGAAAAAGCAATTCAATTTGAAATGCAAACCACAATTTCTGAACTAGATGGATCACGTATGAGAAAGTCTGATATTTCTCAAGAATTTACGAAAATAGAAAGTGATAGAAATCAAATTACCAATTCTTTAACGAAAATAAAAGAAGAAAAATCAAAGCAAAATGAGATTTTGCAAGGTTATGAAAAAAAGATTAACCAAATGAAAGACCAAATTCGAATGAAGGAATCAAGGTTAAGATTTTTACAAGAAACAGAAAAAGAAAAAGAGGGATATACCAAAAGTGTAAAAGCTTTATTAAATGACTGCGAAAAAATAAAAGAATTAGGAAAAGGAATGCATGGTGTACTTGCCAATATCTTATCCGTTCCAGCAAAGTATGAAACTGCAATTGAGATGTGCTTAGGAGCAGGTTTACAAAATATTGTAACCGATTCAGAAGAAGAAGCCAAAAGATTAGTACAGCACTTAAGAACTCATAATTTAGGAAGAGCTTCTTTTTTACCAATTACCTCTGTAAAAGGAAAAAAATTAGATCGAATTGATAGCAAAGGAATTTCTGGAGTAATAGGAATTGCTTCTGATTTAGTTCAGTACCAAAAACAATATGATGGAATTATGCAAAATTTATTGGGAAGAACAGTAATCGTAGAAGATATGGATACAGGAATAGCTCTTGCTAAAAAAAATAAATATGCTTTTCGTATTGTAACAATAAAAGGAGATATCATTAATGCGTCTGGAGCAATCACAGGAGGATCTGTGGTACAAAAAACAGTTAATATTTTAGGAAGAAGTAGAGAAATTGAAGAACTAGAAAAAGAAATTACTGTATTAAAAGAAAATTTAGAGAAAGAAGAAAAAAATCAAGAAAAATATCTAGAAGAGATAGAAGATATTCTAGAAGCAGCAGAATCTTTAGAAAGACAGTTACAAGAAATTGATGTTACTTATGCAACAGAAAAGCAAAAATTAATTGCGGTAGAAGAAAATGTAGTAAAATTAGAAAATCGATTTGCAAAAATAAAATTAGAATTACAAGAAATTCAAAAACAAAAAGAAGTATCAATGAAAGAAAAAGAAATTGCAGAGCAAAATATACAAGAACTAAATAAGCAGACAGAAGAATTAAATAGACAGATTGAAGAATTTACTTCCCTACATCAAGATGATCAAACAAATTTAGATAATTTGAATTTAGATATTACAAACTTAAAAATTTCAGTCTCTTCTTTTGAAGAAAGTGAAAGTTCTATTCGTGAAATGGAAGAAATGTTAGAACAGGATATCCAAAATAGTAAAAATAGTATTACAAATAAAGAAAAGCAGATATTACAAATGGAACAAGAAAAAGAAGAATTGGAAAAACAAATTGTTGATAACCGAAAAGAAATTGAGAGAATAAAAAATGAGGTACAATTAAGTGGAAGTAAAGTGGAAGAACTAAAGAAAAATAGAATTCAAACCAATCAAGAGATTAATCAATTAGAAGAAGAAATCACAAGTCAATTTAAGAAATTAGAAGAAATTAAAGAACAGATAGTAAAAATAGATGCTAAAAAAGCTAAAATGGAACAAGAAATGGAAGAAATGATTAATCAAATGTGGGAAGAATATGAGGTAACTCCAAACAATGCAAAAGAGTATGAAAGACCACAAAATATTAATTTAGCACAAAAACAAGTAAATGGTTTAAAAGGTCAAATAAGAGAATTAGGAAGTATTAATATTGATTCGATTGAAGAATATAAACAAACCAAAGAACGTTATGATTTTATGTGTGAACAAAGATTAGATTTAGAAAATGCAATAACAAAACTAAAAAAAGTAATTCATGATATGACAAATACAATGCAAGAGCAATTTAAAGAGAAATTTAAACAAATTAATCATAACTTTAATGAGGTATTTAAAGAATTATTTGGTGGGGGAAAAGCAGAATTAATTTTAACAGATGAGAGTAATATTCTAGAATGTGGAATTGATATTCAGGTGCAACCACCAGGAAAAAAATTACAAAACATGACATTGTTATCTGGAGGAGAAAAAGCATTTACTGCAATTGCAATTTTATTTGCGATCCTAAAAATTAATCCAGCGCCATTTTGTGTATTAGATGAGATTGAAGCGGCATTAGACGATGTAAATGTATATCGCTATGCAGAATATCTAAAAAAATTTGCAAGAGAGACTCAATTTTTAATTATTACCCATAGAAAAGGAACCATGGAGGCAGCAGATACCGTATACGGAGTAACAATGGAGGAAAATGGAATTAGTAAATTACTATCAATGAAACTAAAATAATGAATTCAAAAAACAAAAAGGGCCGTCAGAATGACGGCTCTCTTTGCTGGAAAAAAATCCACTGCCCATCGTTTAGGCATCCAGGCAGGACTGCGTGATTGCTTTGATAACAAGAACATACTCGTCGAGTGTTTTTACAAAGTACTCACCATTACGGGCTTTGCTTTTTTCTACACCATGTTTCCGCAAAATGCTAATGGCGCTTTCATAGCCCTTTGTGGTTCTGAAAATGAACTCAGAAGAGATTCTTTCCTCTTTACAACTGAAACGCAGATAATAATTTTCCATATTTTTGTACCTCCTTGGTGTTTTTCAGCTTATATTATATCACAGAGTTACATAACTTTCAAATTTTGACTAAAAGAAGAATCTAAGAATTCCTATTAAGATAAGCAAGGATCCAGATAAAATATTCCAAAAGGTATCTGGAATAGAATAAGTACTTACTATTTTTCGTCCTAGAAAAGTTCCAAAAGATAGAAATAAAAGTTGAAAGCTAGAAACGATAAATGGAAAAAGAAAAGTAGAGATTCCAAGCATGCTACTTCCAATTCCAATACAAAGAGAGTCTATAGAAAGAGCAAAACCTAGATATAATGCTTCTTTACTATCAATACGGTGAGACTGATCAAGATCGGAAGAAATAGGATCACGAATAATTTGAATGGTAATACCAAAAGATTTTAAGAAAAATTGATAGGTCTTTTGAATGGAAGGAACTTTGGAAAATGAGTGAGGGGAGATGGAATCATTTTTTCCTTTTTTGATAAGTGTTTCATAAATAATAAAACATCCCATACCAATTAATAAAAAAGTTCCGATTAGATTGGTAATATAAGCTGGAAAGATACGAAGAAAAAGACTACCAATACAAATGGAAAGCATTGTAATACAAAAAGAAATAAAAAACAAAATGATTTTAGCAATCAGCGAGATCTTTGTTTTTCGAACCCCATAAGTAATTCCAATTCCGAACGAATCAATACTAGAAGAAATGGCGAGACCTAAAATTTGTATTAACATAAAGCGTCACCTCTTTATATTATATGGAATAAAAAAAATAAAGTTATTGAAAAGAAAATAATCATAATTTAAAAATGCCTACATATACATTAGTATAACTTGTACAAAGGAGGATTGGATATGTGGCATACGAAAAGTGCAGAAGAGGTAATAAAAGAACTAAAGAGCAATTGGAATTTAGGATTAAGTAAGGAAAATGTGGATATAAGAAGGCAGGAATTTGGTTTCAATAAATTAAAAGAAAAACCAAAAGAAAAATTATGGGTAAAGTTTCTAAAGCAGTTCCAAGATTTTATGATTTTGATTTTAATTATTGCCTCCATTATTTCGGCAGTTGTTAGTTACATAGAAGGAAGTCACGATTACTTTGATTCGATTATTATTATTGCAATTGTAGTATTAAATGCAATTATGGGATTAATTCAAGAAGCAAAAGCAGAAAAGTCTTTAGAGGCATTGAAAAAAATGTCTGCTCCAGTAGCAAAAGTAAGAAGAAATGGAAATATAGAAATAATAAAAGGGGAGGAAATTGTTCCGGGAGATATTATTTTATTAGAGGCAGGAAACTATGTACCGGCGGATTGTAGACTTTTAAAAACTTGTGAATTAAAGATAGAAGAATCTAGTTTAACAGGAGAAACGAATGGCGTATCAAAAGATGCGAATGCAATTTTAGGAGAGAAATGTTCAATTGGAGATATGATAAATACTGCATTTGGAAGCACGATTGTAATAGAAGGACATGGAGAAGGAATTGTAACAGAAATTGGAATGGAAACGAAGGTTGGAAGAATTGCTAATATGATCATGACAAATGAAACTCCACAAACTCCAATTCAAAAAAAGTTAGAAGAAGTTGGAAAGATATTAGGATGGGCATGCTTAGGAATCTGCATTTTTATATTCTTTATAGGTCTTTTAAAACAGATTACTCCACTTGAAATGTTTATGACTTCAGTGGGACTTGCTGTAGCTGCTATTCCAGAAGGACTTCCAGCAATTGTGACAATTATGCTGTCCATTGGTGTAACAAAGATGGCAAAGAAAAATGCAATTATTCGAAGACTTCCGGCAGTAGAAACACTAGGTAGCAGTCAAATTATTTGTTCAGATAAAACAGGTACATTAACGCAAAACAAAATGAAAGTACGAAAGATAACTGGAGATGAAAAAAAAGTATTAGAATTTGCAACCCTATGTACGAATTGTGAAGTAAATAAAGAAAATAAAATAAATGGAGAAGCAACAGAAGTTTCAATTGCTCGTGCAGCTTTAGAAAAAGGAATACAAAGAAAAGAATTAGAAAAGAATTATCCAAGGGTGGAAGAGATTCCTTTTGATTCAAAGAGAAAATTAATGACAACAATTCATCAATTGCCAAATGGGATGTTTCGTATTATTACAAAAGGAGCTCCCGATATCTTGCTAGATTCTTGCCAAAAATATGAATATAATAAAAACATTTTTACACTAACAGAAAGTGAAAAAGAAAAGATAAAAAAGCAAAATATAAAAATGGCGGAAGAAGCGCTTAGAGTGTTAGCAGTTGCTTATCGAGATATAAAAGAAATACCAACAAAAATAGAAGCAAAGGGAATCGAAAGAGAATTGACATTTATAGGGTTAATTGGAATGATGGATCCGCCAAGAGAAGGGGTAAAAGAAGCAGTTGCAACTTGTAGAAGAGCAGGGATTAAAACAGTAATGATTACAGGGGATCATATTGTAACAGCAAAGGCAATTGCAAAAGAACTAGGAATTTTAAAAGAAAATGATATGGCAATATCAGGAAAAGAATTGGATCAAATGGATCAAAAATCATTGGAAAGAAATATTGTGAAATATTCTGTATTTGCTAGAGTATCACCAGAACATAAAGTTAGAATTGTAACAGCATTTCAGAATATGGGAAAAGTAGTTGCAATGACAGGAGATGGGGTAAATGATGCTCCAGCACTAAAAAAGGCAGACATTGGAATTGCAATGGGAATTACCGGCACAGATGTAGCGAAAAATGCTGCTGACATGATATTAACAGATGATAATTTTACTACAATTGTAGAAGCGGTAAAGCAAGGAAGAAATATTTTTGCTAATATAAAAAAAGCAATACATTTTTTAATTGCAACCAATATAGGAGAAATTGTAACAATTTTAGTAGGCTTATTATTAGGAATGAAAACACCATTACTTGCAATTCAGTTATTATGGATTAATTTAGTTACAGATTCTTTACCTGCAATTGCATTAGGACTAGAACCATTTCAAAAGGAGCTTATGAATCATAAACCAAGAGATATAAAAGAAAGTGTTTTTGCAGATGGGTTATGGGGAAAAATTATATCGGAAGGAATGATGATAGGATTACTTACGATCATTACCTTTAGTATTGGAAATCATTTTTATGGAATAGAAGTAGCAAGAACAATGGCTTTTATTAGTTTAGGAATGATTGAATTAATTCATAGTTTTAATATAAAAAGTGAAGAATCCATTTTCAAAATTGGTATTTTTGAAAATAAATATTTATTGGGAGCATTTTTATTAGGAATGATTTTGCAAATAGGAATTTTATGGATTCCATCTTTTGCGAATATATTTAAACTAGTTCCTTTAAATCAAGTACAATGGATATATACGATTCTTATTTCTTGTATGCCAGTTGTAATTATAGAGATACAGAAAAAAGTAAATGAACTTAGATTTGGAAAAGTAGTCTATGAATATAATAGAAGTAATCTTTAAACCATCTTGTACAAAAATATTGTTAAAGAATAATAAACTCTATTTATTTTATCAAGAGCAAGTGGGGGAAAAATGTAGATAAAAAATAGGAAAGTAGATGTCTACTTTCCTATTTTTGAGATATTAAATCGAATTATTTGTCAATCGTGTGATATTTTTTATATCCATAGATTGCGATTGCTATTAAAGCAATGATAACAAAAAATATTGTAATTGTAGAACCTGCAGCAGGTAGAATTTTGTTAGGTAAAGTAGGATCTACATTAGGAGTATTAGAAGATGTATTAGTAGGATCTGTAGTATTTGTAGTATTGGCTGGAATATCTGGTTCTTCTGGTTTGGTTTGTGATTCGAAAGTATAAATCGCACGATCATAGATGGTATTAGGTGCAGTACGAGATGTTTGATCTAACTTAACCCATACTAAAAAATGTTCAGTACCCGTTAATGTTCCAGTATATTTTGCAATATTATTTTCTGCTACGATCCAATTGCTTTCAACATAATTTGGGTAAAGTGCATAAATTGCTTCTTCTCTTTTATCTAGATCTGCCTGATATTGTTTCACAAGATCATTATAAGTAGTTACGGAATCGTTGTATTCTTTTTGTAATGTCTCATAAGCCTCTTTTAATTTTTCTGTTTCTGGAGCGTCGGGAGCAGACTCTAATGCTGCTTCATAAGCTTCACGTGCTTTTTGTACTTCATCTTTTTGAAGATCAAGAGCTTCTTTTTTCGTATTTAAGTTTTCTAAATATTCTTTACCTTTTGAGTTTAATTCTTCCATCGATGTTTTGATGGTATTAAAAGTAGAGTCCTCTAGAGAGATAAATTGATAAGATAAAGTATAATTAGTACCAACTTTATCCTCATCAATAGTTATTTTAACTTCACCGTTTGTTGCATAATTTTGAAAAGAGATAACATTATCTGGATCATAATCAGCAGAGGTAGAAGTTAAATTAACATTTTGTGGAGCCTGTAATGTAGAAAGCGATGTAAAAGAAGTTTCATCAGAAGCATATGTGGTTAGTGTAATTACAAAACTTAAAATAAAAATAATAAATAAAGACTTTTTTAATTTTTTCATATGTAATTCTCCTTAATTTGATTTTTTTTCATTATATAATGTCTATTTTAATCTGTAAATAGTTTTTGAATTTATTATATTTGTATTCATAAAATAAATTTCCCAATGCTTATTTTTAGACATTGGGAAACTAATAATAATGATTCATATTATAGTAGAAATTTGAATAGAGAAACAATATTTTAATTTGATTCTAACGTAACTTTAATAACAGTTCCCTCTTCTACTGAGGTATTTGGGTTAATATCTTGTTTTGTAACAACTCCAGAGCCTTCTACTTGGATATTTAAATTTTTAGAAATTAAAGAATTTTTAGCTTGTTCAGCGGTTAATCCTTTTAGATCTGGAACAGCAACAGAAACTTTCGTATCATTTTCTTCCGTGTAAAGCATGATGATAGAATCTTTCGATAAAGTAGTTCCTGGAGCTGGTGTTTGGTCTTGAACAAGTAAAGAATTTTTATCCCCAGAAGTTGTAACTTTTACCTGGAAGCCTGCTTGTTTTAGAACTTTTTCTGCTTCTGTTACTGTTTTATTTCGAATATCTGGAACGGTAATAAATTCACTTGTATTTCCTTCTGTCGTAACAGTTGCTTGCACATTTTCTGAATTCAAACCAAGATATGGTAAGATTTCAGATAACATTTGTCCGACCACTGGACCACAAATTTGTCCACCTTGATGGCTACCACCTTTTGGATCATGCAAAGCCATAAGCAAAACAATCTCAGGTTTCTCTGTTGGAGCAATTGCTATATAAGATGCAATATATCCTTCCTCTGGTTTTCCTACAGGAGGTTCAGACGTTCCTGTTTTTCCACCAATAGAATATCCAGCTACATCAGCACGTCTACCAGAACCATCAGTAACAACAGAACGCATCAAACTTCTCATCCTCTCAGAAGTAGATTTAGAAATAACTTGTCTAACTTCCACAGGATCTAAGTCAGTAGTCGTGTTTGTTTCTGTATTAATAATTTGTTTTACAACTCTTGGTTGCATTAAAATGCCATCATTTGCAATAGCAGATACAGCAGTAATTAACTGAATTGGTGTAATATTAATTCTTTGACCAAATGACATGGTAGCAAGTTCAACAGGACCAACGTCGTCTAAATCCCAGAAGATACTAGAAGACTCTGAAGGTAAATCAATTCCTGTTTTAGAAAAGAAACCAAATAAACCATAATATTTATAAAGGGTTTCTGCGCCGATTCTTTTTCCTAGTTGCATAAGAGAAGGATTACAAGACAATTCTAAAGCTTGTCTTAATGTTTTAGGCCCTTTATGCTGCTGAGACCAACAACTGATCTTTCGATCTGCAACTTGTTCATATCCTTGGCAAATAAAATCATTAGGAACATCTTCGCTCGTAATATTTTCTTCTAAAGCAACTGCAGCAGTAATTAATTTAAAAGGAGACCCAGGTTCATAGGTACTAGAAACCAAACGATTTCTCCACATTTCAGTAAGAGCTTCTGTTTTTCCAGCTGTATCAAGAGTATCCCATGTAGCTTTTAGACTTTCATTTGGTTCAAATGGAGTATTTAAATTAAAATCTGGATAACATGCCATTGCTAAAACATCTCCAGTGCTGGGATCCATGGCAATAACAGTACCACCTTTTGTACATTGATTATCTTCTACAGCTTGTTTTAAATATTTTTCTACGATGGATTGAATATTAACATCAATCGTTAAAACCAAGTCACTACCATTTTCTACTGGAATATAGGTTTTATCATCATCTGGGATATCATCTTGAAATGCATCTTTAGAAGTAACAATTTTTCCGGGAGTTCCTGTCAAAATATCATTCCATTTTAATTCCACACCGTGTCTGCCAACATTATCATCGTCACAAAAACCGAGTAGATTAGATGCTAAATTATTATAAGGATAGGTTCTTTTGGTATCTTCATCAATATTAATTCCAACTGTGATTTTATTATCTTTCATCCAAGTTTGTAACTGATCTACTTTATCCTGATCTACTTTTTTGATAATGGTTTCGACAGAAGAATCACTATTTACCTTAGCGAATACCTCATCATAATTAAGTCCAAAAATATCAGATAATCCTTTCGCAACAAGTTCTTTTTTTTCTTTTGTGGAAGCTTCATCTTTTCCAGTTATTTTACTTGGATTTATCGTAATAGTATCTACAACAGAACTAAGTGCTAATGTTTTTCCAGTGGAATCATAAATCGTTCCTCGCTTTGGGCTAATAATGCGATTTGTTGTTTGTTGTTTATATGCACTTTCTTTTAAAGAAGCACCTTGTACGAATTGTAACCAAGCAATACGGATACCAAGTGCAAGTAGAATAATGAAAAAAAAGATTAAAAAACCTTTGTATTTTTTTGTTATTGTATTATTTGGCAATTCATTAGTAGAAGAATTTTTCTGTTCCTTTTGTTTCTTGAAAAAATTTATTTTCTCAAATTTTTTACTCATATATCCTCACTCTTTTGTATTTATTTTTTTGTACATTTTATCCTAAAAAATAGCAAAAATCAAGGAAAATTATAGTATTTACAAAATGGACAAAAAAAGATATAATAAATAAGAATATAGAAAGGGAAAAGGAAAGAAAAAATGAATCTTTATCAAGAAACAAAAAAATTGATGAGGCAATATGAAATAACAGCAAAAAAAGATTTGGGGCAAAACTTCTTGATTGATGAAGAGGTAATTCATGATATTATTCATTCTGCTGACATAAAAAAAGAAGATCTTGTAATTGAGATTGGACCAGGTTTAGGAACACTTACTGAAAAATTATTAGAAAATGCAGGAAAGGTAGTTTGTATTGAATTAGATAAAGATATGCTAACAATTTTAAGACAAAGATTTCAAGCAGAAAAAAAGATAGAAATGATTCATGCAGATATTCTTAAATTTAATTTAAAAGAAAAAATAAAAGAAGAAAAAGAAAATAAAGAAATAAAAAGTATAAAGATTGTTGCAAATTTACCATATTACATTACGACACCAATTATTATGAAGCTATTAGAAGAAAAGTTAGATATTCAAAGTATTACTGTAATGATCCAAAAAGAAGTAGCAGATCGTTTATCCGAAATTCCTGGAGGAAAACATACCGGTGCAATCACTTATACGATGTATTATTATGCAATTACAAGTAAAGTAAGAACTGTTCCACATACTTCTTTTATTCCAGAACCAGATGTAGAGTCAGAAGTAATACATATTCAATTACGTAATAGTCCTGCAGTCAAGGTGCAAGACGAAAAGAAATTTTTTGAAATTGTAAAATATGCTTTTATGCAGAGAAGAAAAACATTGCTAAATGCTTTAGGTAATACAAATAGAATAGACAAGGAAAAGCTAAAAAATATATTAAAAGAAATGAATTTAAATGAAAAAGTAAGAGGAGAAAATTTAAGTATTGAGCAATATGCAGAATTAGTAAATAAGTTAGAAACAATAGATTAATTTTTGCTAAAAAATAAAAAAAAGAAGTAAAAAATGTTTTCAAAAAAGGAAACAAATGTTATAATAGAAATGCATATTAAATGAGGAGGAGTATATGAATCAAATTTTGATTACAGAGAAATTGTATATTACACCAGAGTTAAAAAAGAAAAAGAAATTATATCGTTTCGAATTTTTTCTTTCTGTTTTTTTGATTTGTGTGTTATTTTCCTATTACATATATGCAGAATACGACAAGATGAAAGGTGAGGAAGTTTCTCAAGATATATTAGCTGATACGAATATTGTAGCAAAACCAGAAAGTGATGATACAACAATTCGAACCAAAGACAATGTATTATTAGTAGTATTAGATGAAGAAACTCAAATAGCAGAAGCAGATCAAGAACAATTACTACAAGAAAATCAAACAGATAGACCATCACCAGAAATAAAAACAACAAAATCAGGAACACAATATTCAGCAGTTGCAACAGTAAGTATTCCTAAATTAGGAATTAAATATCCGGTATTATCAGAAACGACGGATGAATTACTAAAAATATCACCAACGAGATTTTGGGGCCCATTAGAAGATAAGGGGTCAAATGATGCAAATGAGGTAGGAAATTTTTGTATTGTAGGACATAACTATCGAAATAAACGTTTCTTTAGTAAAGTTCCTACTTTGGAAAATGGAGACATTATAGAAATTACAGATTTAACAGGAAGAACGTTAAAATACATGGTATATAGTAAATATGAAGTTGTACCAGAGGATGTAAGTTGTACATCTCAAAAAACAAACGGAAAAAAAGAAGTGACATTAATTACATGTACCGATGATAGTAAACATAGAGTAATTGTAAAAGCAACAGAGGTATTATAAGATGGAATATAAAATTGGAGATATCGTTAGAACAAAAAAACAACACCCATGTGGAAGCAAATTATGGGAGATTACAAGAGTAGGTGTTGATTTTAAATTAAAATGTTTAGGCTGTGGGCATGTCATTATGATAGAAAGGCAAAAAGCCCTAAAAATGATTACCAAAAAGATGGAAAAGAATGACGAATAGAAGGTCATTCTTTTTTTATCTAAAAATATTAATATGTTAACTAATTAACATAAAAACTATTGGAAGATAGAGAAAAATGTGGTATAATCTTAGAAGCTTGTTAACAATAGATTATTTTTGTTATAAAAGTAATCGCTTTTTTTATTACAGAAAGGATGATGTAAAAAAATTAAAAAAGAGCAACTCGTTAACCAGATTTTTAGAAAAGAAAGGATCCAATATTGAAGCAAGTAATCTTTTATGCAGTAACAGAGGCAGGAAAGCAAATCTTAATTGGTTATGGGTGGAATCAATCCGATATCACTGTGATACTTCCAGAAAATGTTACTTTGAGGATTTCCGATAATGAGGATTTTTTTCATACATTGGAAATCATGAAACAATTTTTAAAACAAAGGATTGAACTTGATGTAACAATGGGAGAAGAAGAAATTCGGATTCAAGAGAAGGTAAAAAAAGAGGAAGAAGATGATAAAATTGACGGAGGAGAGAATGTCACCGAAGAAGAGAAAAAAGAAGTAGCATCAGATCCTTCCAAAAGTAAGAAAGTAAACGACTTATCAGAATCCAAGCCCTTAGCTCGAGGAGTTTTGACAGAGATGGTTCAGAAGGCTTTCTTAAGTAATCCAGAAAAGAGTTATACAAAGGTAGAATTGGCAAAAGAGCTGCAGGTAAAACTGAGTTCGTTATCTTCTATATTTTATAACTTGGAACAAAGAGGAGTCATCCAGAGAATTGAACGGGGAAAATATCAGCTGGTTTTTCAGAGAAATGAAAAGGAATCAGATGAAAAAACAACTGACTCAGAAGAAAATCCCCAAAATGATGGAAAAAACCTAAATATAAGAGAAATAGGTGAGGACACCCAGTCGGAAGATGACTTAAAAAAAGAAGTCATAACGATGATTTCAAAATTAACCGGTAAAGATACTACACAAGATGTAGCAGCGGAGACTAAGGAAGGAATCCCACAGAAAGCAACTTCGGAAGAAAGGCCAAAAGAAGAAACTTCACAGGAAGTGGCTTCGGAAGGGGAAACAAAAGGAATAACTTCGCAGGAAACAACTTCCAAAGAAGAAACGAAAGGAGATGCTTTACAGGAAAATACATCTTCTAAAGGATTACAGGAAAAAGAATCCAAAAAAGAAACTAAAAAAGTTTTTGCACCAAATCCAAAAGAAGAGATGATAAAGGAATTTTTGGAAAATTATCAAGGGTTTGTAGATTATATTTTAACAAGAAAAACATTTATGGTTAAATCAGCCAAAAGAAGATTTTCTGAACAAGAGGTTGTGGATGTAATTAAAGCTTTTGATAATGAGGTAATTCATTATCATCCATCTCAGGAGGGGATATATTTCGTATCCCCAAAATGGAGAGTGTGGTATTATTTGCTGAAAAAGAATTCTGCGGAAGAAGAAGGCACAATACAATATGATCTGCAATTAACGCAAAAAGAGACAACAAAAGCAATTACACAAGCGATGCAAGAAAATCTTATTCGAGATGTAACTGGCAAGAAAGATCGGTTCGAGAAGTATTCTATTTAATGAACAAATCAAAAAAAGTAATAAACCCCAGGTTAGGAGAGTCTCCTGCCTGGGGAAGTTTCTTTAGTATATAGGATTGCGAAACCACGTTTCTTCTAAAGGCTTATAAAGAATTAATTACTTTAGAATGAATAATATTCCAAATAGTTTCATTATATATTTTACGCTCAGAAGAAAACGGAAAAATAAGATTTTCTTCTGAGAAATGAAAAGCCTTTTTTATCTCTAAAATAGCAGCATCTACTTTAGTTGGAGCAATTTTGTCTGCTTTATTAGCGATACAAATAAAAGGAAGATGACTATTTATAATATATTCATACATTAATTTATCATTGGAAGTAGGCATATGTCGGATATCAACTAGAAAAAGAATTAATTTAATTTCTTTTCGTTGAAATAGATATTCTTCAATAAATTTACCTACTTGTTCTTGTTCTTTTTTAGACATTTTACTATAACCATAACCAGGTAAATCAACGAAATAGAAAGTATCATCCATATTATAGAAATTTAGTTGTCTTGTTTTTCCAGGTTCGCTACTAGTTCTAGCTAATTTTTTTCTTTGAATCATTGTATTAATAAAACTAGATTTTCCGACATTTGATTTTCCAACTAAAACAATTTCTGGTAATCCTCTATTAGGATATTGACTTGGTTTTACAGCAGATATTTCAAATTTTGGATTTTTTACAATCATAAAAATTCTCCTTATTCTCATTTTCATCTTATTTTAACATATAAATATGAACTTTTCAAATAGAAAACAGCTGTAGTAGCATAAAAAGAAAGCTATTCTCAATCCGAAGATTAAGAAAGCTCTCTTTTTTGTAACTCTTGTAAGTTGTATTATGGTAACAGTTTACGTGTTTCTAAAATATTTTAGTTGACATCTCGAATAATGAGATCATCGTTTTCCGGTCCGATTCCGATAAACTTAACGGGAATCTGTGTTGTATTTTCCACGATGGAAATAAACTTCTTAGCAGATTCCGGCAGTTCATCAAAGCTTGTGATTCCGGGAGGAATAATCCAACCACCATCAATGGTTTCATAGATGGGCTGGGGAACTTCTTTTGTAAGGTCTACGTCATCAGGAAAATAATCGATTGTTTCATTTTGATACTGGTATGCAACGCATACTTTAACATATCCAAGAGTAAGACCGATTTTCCCTAAAGTGTCAAGATGATTGATGCAAAGGCTGGTATAGCCCATGATGGATTTTCCAGACACTAAAATTGGACAATCCATCCATCCACACCTTCTCGGACGTTTGGTAGTAGTTCCATATTCATATCCCGACTCACGAATAACATCACCTACCAATGGTTCTGCTCCCGGAATAACACATCCATTTTCATCAATAGATGCAGGTTGCTCTGTTGGAAAAACGCCATTTCCAACTCTGCTATTGTAAGCTTTGTCAATACCAATCACTTCTTTTACAGCAGTAGGAGGAAGCGCGCAACCACAAAGGGTTCCAGAGGTGGAAGGATTGGAGCTGGTAACCATTTTGTAATCACCGTGATCCAAATCCAAACGGAAAGCCTGGGCTCCTTCGACTACAATTTTCTTATTTTCTTCAAGAGCTTCTCGAAGAATCGGATCAATATTTGTAATCATAGAGGACAGGAGCTTTCCATAGGAATGATAAAGATCTGTTAACGATTTCGGCTTGGCAACACAATCTTTCATACCATTTTTTCGAAAAGCTTGGTTATGAAGTTTGGTTGCTTCTTTTATCTTAGTGCGTAAATCATTTTTCTTGTGTAACAGATCATACATTCTTATGCCCGTACGGTTAGCTTTGTCAGCGTAGCTTGGACCGATTCCTCTTTTGGTTGTTCCAACAGGGTTGGACTTCATCCGTTCATGTAATTCATCCAAATCTTTATGATAAGGAAAAATAAGATGAGCTCTTCCACTAATTTTAAGGCGGGAATCAATATCCGGAACACCGGCATCCTTAAGCATCTGGATTTCATCAAGTAAAATTTTAGGGTCAATTACCATGCCAGGGCCAAGAATTGCAATGGTTTGGGGATAAGTGATTCCACCTGGAATTAAGTGCAGTGCAAGTTTCTTACCTTGATAAATAACGGTATGACCAGCATTTGCACCACCGGTTCCTCGGATGACGATGTCAGCATCTTTTGCTTCACTAGAAGCAACTTTTCCTTTTCCTTCATCGCCCCATTTAGCACCCACGATTACTGTTACTGTTCGCATGTTGTCAATCTCCTTTCAGTTTCGAAAAATTTTCTAAAAATCATGAGTTACCATAAAAACTTACACAAAAATTATACTATATAAATAATAGAAAAGCAACTAAATTAAAGAAGAAACCAAAAATAGCATTATAGATCTTTAGAATAACTCTACGATTTATAATGCTATTTTTACATTGTTATTTCTTTTTTGGTTCTATTTTTTCAAGACCACCCATATATGGTCTTAGTACCTCTGGAATTGTAATACTACCATCTGGATTATAGTGATTTTCTAGTAAAGCAATTAACATACGAGGTGGGGCAACTACGGTATTATTTAAGGTATGGGCAAAATAGTTTCCTTTCTCCCCTTTGATGCGAATTCCTAAACGTCTTGCTTGTGCGTCTGTTAAGTTAGAACAGCTACCAACTTCAAAATATTTTTGTTGTCTTGGACTCCAAGCTTCTACGTCCACACTTTTGGCTTTTAAATCTGCTAAATCTCCACTACAACATTCCAAAGTACGAACAGGAATATCCATACTTCTAAATAATTCCACTGTGTAAGACCACATTTTCTCGTACCAATTCCAACTATCTTCAGGTTCACAAACAACAATCATTTCTTGTTTTTCAAATTGATGAATTCGGTAAACACCACGTTCTTCGATACCATGAGCACCTTTTTCTTTTCGGAAACAAGGAGAATAAGAAGTCATTGTATATGGCATGTCCTCTTTTTTTAGAATTTGATCTTTAAACTTTCCAATCATAGAATGTTCACTAGTACCAATTAGATATAGATCTTCTCCTTCAATTTTATACATCATAGCATCCATTTCTTCAAAACTCATAACTCCAGTTACAACATCTGAACGAATCATGTAAGGAGGGATACAATAAGTAAAACCTTTTTGAATCATAAAATCTCTAGCATAAGTTAAAACAGCAGAATGAAGTCTTGCAATATTTCCAGTTAAATAGTAAAAACCATTTCCTGCAACTCTTCTTGCACTGTCTAAATCAAGACCATCAAGAGATTCCATAATTTCACCATGATAAGGAATTTCATAATCTGGAACAACTGGATCTCCATATTTTTTTACTTCCACATTTTTACTATCATCTTCTCCAATAGGAACAGATTCATGCATGATATTAGGTATTTTCATCATACGTATTTTAATTTCATTTGCATATTGCTTTTCTAATTCTTCATTCTGAATTAATTCTTCATTTAATTTCTGAACTTCTAATTTTTTTTCTTCTGCTTCTTCTTTTTTTCCATCTTTCATAAGCATTCCAATTTCAGAACTTAATGTTTTTCTTTTATTTCTTAGTTCATCTCCATGAAGTTGCGCGCTACGATTTTTCTTATCTAGTTCGATCACTTCATCCACTAGAATAAGTTTGTGATCTTGAAATTTTTTTCGAATGTTTTCTTTTACCATTTCAGGATTTTCTCTTATTAATTTAATATCGATCATTAGATTACCTCCTTATAAATTATTAACTAATTCAAAAAACGCCCTTATATATAAAATATAAGGACGAATGGTCTAAAATCCGCGGTACCACCTTATGTCACAAGTAAAATAACAAGTGCGCTTTAAAAGTAGTAATAACCAACTACCAACCGGTTTAGTTTTCACTAACAGCTTTAAGAGTAGATTCATACTAATTATTTATTTACTTCCACCAACCGTAAACTCTCTATAAAAATAATTTAATATTACTAATCTCTTATCGAACGCTTTTTTTCTATGCTATTTAGTCTAACACATAAGTAAGAAAAACGCAAGAAAAATCTGATGATTTTTCCTACGAAAGAAGAAAAGTAGCTTCGCCAAATGTACAGATTGCTTTGCAATCGCACACTTAAGGTGACTTAATCTAGTTACTCCAGAAAAATGATTTTTCTGGAGTAATAAAAAAAGTCGAAAATAGTCGACATAATTGGAAAAATATGCTATAATTATTATGATAAATTTGTTAATCCCCAAGGGGTTTATTTATAGATGGCTTACAAACTTTGACATTAAAGGAGGGCAATTATGACAGTAGCAACTCAAGACCTGGGGAGAATAGAAGATAGAAATATGTTCTTAACCCAGAATCCAAGCCAATTTTTAGAGCGGAGGCTTGCTATTTTATATGGAGTAAATTCCATGGCAATTCGCGCTTTAGAATTGGTAAAAGAGGAGATGTGTTTGGAGAAAGGGTTTGCACGCGACAACGGGACAGATTATTATAATCACTGTGTCGATGTGGCTAATACGCTCATCTCTTTTTGTATCAAAGATGAAGATACCATTTGTGCAGCATTACTTCATGACATCATTGAAGATGTCAAGGGATATAATGAACTCGTGATTAGTAAGATGTTTAATCCAAATATTGCGAGGTTGGTAATGCTTGTAACAAAAGAGCATGGTGTAGACTATAAGCAGGAAGAGAAAATACGAGAGTATCTGGATCATATCATGGAAGACAGGGAAGCTTCTGTTATTAAAACAGCAGACAGAATGCACAATATGATGACATTAGAAGAAAAGAGTTTTAAATCTCGCTATGCAAAGGCGATGGAAACAAAGAAATATTATCTTCCGTTTTTCAAAGAGTGCAGGTACCGGTATCCAAGATATGAGAATCTTTTCTATGCCGCAAGGTCTCAGATTGAGCCCTTAATCTTTCATATCGAAAGTTTTTATGGAGAGATTGTAAGGTTAAAAAACGAATTAAAGAAAAAGACCGCATAGTAAGGCTAAGAAGTAGCAGAAAGGAAAAAATGTTTTTTTATTTATTAAAAAAGTTTGTGAGCCGAAAAGGACGAAGTGATTTATTGCTTTGTCCTTTTTCTTTGGTATTGGGGGGACGAAGCATATGAAATATTTACTTTTTTCGACAAAAACAAGAAAATCAATTGTGAAATAGAAAATGCTTTGATATAATCTAACTAATGTCTTAATATATATAATTAGGAGGAAATCATATGGAAGAAAAAAAGACTTGTGCTGATTTAAAAGTAACAGAAGAAATGAAAGAACTATTAGAAAAATATCATCATAATAAAGATGAATTAATTCAAATTCTAAATGAAGTTCAAGAAAAATATGGATATATTCCAAAACAAGCGCAATTAGAGATTTCAGAAAACCTAAAAATACCAATGGCAGAAATTTATGGAGTTATCACATTTTATTCACGTTTTACATTAAAACCAAAAGGAAAATATGCAATTTCTGTTTGTTTAGGAACAGCATGTTTTGTAAAAGGATCACAAAAAATTATGGACCGCTTAAAAGAAAGATTGGGAATTGAACCGGGACAAACGACAGAAGATGGAAAGTTTTCATTAGATGAAACGAGATGTGTGGGAGCTTGTGGTTTGGCTCCAGTATTTACAATCAATAATGAGGTGTATGGAAAAGCAACGATTAAACAATTAGATCAAGTTTTAGATGAATTAATGAAATAAAATAGTCAAGGAACCAATAGAGTAATCTAAAAATTTTAACTAAATGAAAAGATGGCAAAAATGAATAAGAAATAAAAGTCTAAGGAGGTAAAATGTGAAAACAATAAACGAAATAGAAGAAATAAGGAGTAAAAAAAGAAAAGAATTAGACTTAAGAGTAAATACCAAAAGTGATACAAGAGAAAAACATATCTTAGTATGCCACGGCACAGGATGTACTTCCTCAAAATCGGAGAAGATATTAGAAAATTTTAAAAAGATTATTGAAGAAAAGAAAATTGAAAATGTAAGAGTAATAAAGACAGGATGTTTTGGATTGTGTGCAAAAGGTCCAATTGTTATTATAAGACCGGAAGATACTTTCTATGCAATGGTAACACCAGACGATTGTGAAGAAATTATACAAACACATATTGTAGAAGGAAATAAAGTAGAAAGATTACTTTGTAAGGATATTGACGGAAGCGTAGTAGATCGATTAGATGAATTGACCTTTTATAAGAAACAAAAAAGAATTGCTTTGAAAAATTGTGGTGTAATTAATCCCGAAGAAATTGATGAATATATTGCTTTTGATGGATATAAAGCATTAGAAAAAGTATTAAAGAAAATGACGCCAGAAGAAGTAATTGAAGTTATGAAAAATTCTGGACTAAGAGGACGTGGGGGAGCAGGATTTCCAACAGGAAAGAAATGGGAACTTACGAGATCTTATGAAGCAGATCAAAAATATGTGGTATGTAATGCAGATGAGGGAGATCCAGGAGCATTTATGGATCGTAGCATTTTGGAAGGGGATCCTCATAGTGTTTTAGAAGCAATGGAGATTGCAGCTTATACCATAGGAGCAACAAAGGGATATATTTATGTTAGAGCAGAATATCCAATTGCAGTAAAAAGATTACAAATTGCAATCAACCAAGCAAGAGAATATGGATTATTGGGAAATCATATTTTAGGAACAGATTTTTGTTTTGATATTGAAATTCGATTAGGAGCTGGAGCCTTTGTTTGCGGAGAGGAAACAGCATTACTAGAATCCATTGAAGGGAAAAGAGGGCAACCTAGGGTAAAACCACCATATCCAGCGGAAAGTGGACTATGGGGAAAACCAACTTTAATTAATAATGTGGAGACCTATGCAAATGTAGCACAAATTATTTTAAATGGTGCAGAATGGTTTTCTTCTATTGGAACAGCAACATCAAAAGGAACAAAAGTATTTGCATTAGGTGGGAATGTAAATAATATCGGATTAGTAGAAGTTCCGATGGGAACGACATTAAGAGAAATTGTGTATGATATTGGTGGAGGAATACCAAATAAAAGAGAATTTAAGGCAGCGCAAACAGGAGGACCATCTGGAGGTTGTATACCAAAAGAGCATTTAGATACTCCGATTGATTATGAATCTTTAAAAACGATTGGATCTATGATGGGATCTGGTGGATTAATTGTAATGGATGATACAAAATGCATGGTTTGCTTAGCAAAATTTTATCTAGAATTTACAGTAAGCGAAAGTTGTGGAAAATGTACTCCTTGTAGAATTGGAACCAAGAGAATGTTAGAATTATTAGAAAAGCTATGTTCCGGAGAAGGTTCTGAATTAGATATCTATAAATTAGAAAAATTAGCAGTAAATATACAAAAAGCAAGCATTTGCGGACTAGGACAAAGTGCTCCAAATCCAGTACTAAGTACATTAAAATATTTCAGAGAAGAATTTAGACAACATGCAGTAGAAAAAGAATGTAAAACTTTAGAGTGTAAAGCAATGGCAAAAATAACAATCGATGAGGAAAAATGTAAAGGTTGTGGACTTTGTCAGAAACATTGTCCAGTACAAGCAATTGAAGGAGAGGCAAGAGAAAAAAGAGTAATCAATCAAGACAAGTGTATTAAATGTGGAACGTGTATTCAAGCATGCCCATTTAAGGCAATCGGAAATTAAAGGGAGGGAAAATAAATGGAAGAAAATTTAGTAACGTTAACAATTGATGGTGTTCAAGTAAAAGCACCAAAAGGAACAACAATATTGGAAGCGGCAAAACTAGCAGGAATTGATATCCCAACCTTATGCTTTTTAAAAGAGATAAATGAAGTGGGAGATTGCAGGATGTGTATTGTAGAAGTAGAAGGAAGAAGAGGATTTGCAACATCATGTATCCAAACGGTTGAAGAAGGAATGGTAGTACATACACATACTCCAAGTGTTTTAGAAGCAAGACATTTAATACTAGACTTAATTATATCCAACCATTCAAAAGATTGTTTAACTTGTACACGCTCTCGGAAATTGTGAGCTACAATCTCTAGCAGTAAAATTTAATGTATTACAAGTAGAATTTCCAGGGGAAAGAACAGAACACAAAATAGATGATTTATCTCCTTCTATTGTAAGAGATTTCAATAAATGTATTCTTTGTAGAAGATGTGTAGCAGCATGTAAGAATGTACAAAAAATTGGTGCAATTGATTGTATTAATCGTGGATTTGAATCCTGTATTTCAACAGTAGGAGATCATAGTTTAAATGATGTAAATTGTACTTTTTGTGGTCAATGTATTGAAGCCTGTCCAACAGGAGCACTACATGAAAAAGAAACAATTGATGATGTATGGGTAAAATTAAAGGATCCAGATTCTTATGTTATTGTTCAAACAGCTCCAGCAGTTAGAGTAGCACTTGGGGAAGAATTTGGAATGGAGATTGGAACCAATGTGGCAGGAAAGATGGTAAGTGCGCTAAAACGATTGGGATTTGATAAAGTATTTGATACCAATACGGGAGCAGATTTTACAATTATGGAAGAAGCCAGTGAATTAATCGAAAGATTAGAAAAGAAAGATCATTTACCAATGATTACTTCTTGTTCTCCAGGATGGGTAAAATATATCGAAATGAATTATCCAGAGTTATTACCACATTTATCAAGTTGTAAATCACCACACCAAATGTTTGGAGCAATTCTAAAAACATATTTTGCAGAAAAAGAAGGAATAGATCCTAGAAAAATTTATGTAGTATCTGTTATGCCATGTATTGCCAAGAAATTTGAAAGAGGAAGACCAGAAATGAAAGAAGATGGTCTTTATGATGTAGATAATGTTATTACAACAAGGGAGCTTTCACGTATGATAAAACAAGCAAACATTGAATTTACAAAATTAGGAGATACTGCATTTGATAATCCAATGGGAGAGGCAACAGGAGCTGCTGCAATCTTTGGAACTACTGGAGGAGTAATGGAAGCAGCATTAAGAACAGCACAGGATGTATTAACCGGAGAAGATTTAGAAAAAATAGATTTTAAACAAGTAAGAGGAGAAGAAGGGATAAAAAGAGCAACCGTAAATATTGCAGGAAATGATTTAAATGTAGTAGCAGCAAGCGGACTTTCTAATGCAAGACAGATATTAGAAGAAATAAAAAATGGAACAGCAAATTATCAATTTGTAGAAATTATGGCTTGCCCAGGCGGATGCATTATGGGTGGAGGGCAGCCAATTAAAAGCTCAAAAATCAGAAGAGAGGTAGATGTAAGAAAATTAAGAGCAGATGCACTTTATACCATTGATGAAAGAAGTACCATTCGAAAATCACATGAAAATCCAATTCTAAAGAAAATATATAAAGATTATTTAGGTGCTCCAGGAGGAGAAAAAGCTCATAAGTTGTTACATACACATTATGTAGAAAGAGATAAGTATCATATATAGAGAAGAAAAACGCATTTTTCGAAATTTTGTTTGACATTCGTTTGTTTGTATGATAGGATAATAAAAAAATAGAAAAGGGCGTGATTGTTTGAAAAAGGATAGAAGCGATTTAAATAAAAGAGAAAGAGCAATTCTAAGTTTTATAGAGAAGCAAATAAATGCTTTTGGATATCCACCATCAGTAAGAGAGATAGGAAAGGCAGTAGGTTTAAGTTCAACAGCAACAGTACATGGATATTTAGCAAAACTAGAACAAAAAGGATATATTCGTAAAGAATCACAAAAAGGAAGAACTTTAAGATTAATCAAAGGATCAGATAAAAGAGTAGATCCAGAGCCAAAAGATTTTTATAATGGAAAAGAGATGGTAGAAGTTCCTGTTATTGGAAAAATTACAGCAGGGGCACCAATTTTGGCTGTAGAAAATGTAACAGACACATTCCCAATTCCTATCGATTTTGTTGGAAATTGTGAAAGCTTTATGCTTACCGTAAGAGGAGAAAGTATGATTGAAGCGGGAATATTAGATGGAGATTATATTTTAGTAAAAAAACAAAATCATGCAAATAATGGAGAAATTGTAGTTGCTTTAATTGGAGATGAAGCAACAGTAAAAACATTTTATAAAGAGAAAGATCATATTCGTTTACAACCAGAAAATAGCACAATGGATCCAATTATTGTTCCAGACTGTAATATACTTGGAAAAGTAGCTGGTGTTTTTAGAAAAATGTAAGCAGAAATAAGAGAAAGAATCCAAAAAGAACTTCAATAATAGTTGAAGTTCTTTTTGGATAGAAAAAATCATTTTTAGAATAATATTTTTACTTTTATAAAATAATAAATTTATAGAGGTGAAAAGAATGGAAAATGATCAAAAACAGAGAAATAAAAAAGAAAAAGAGATAAAAGTAGCACAAGAGGAAGTAGAAGATGCTACAGAATATGGAGAATTTGTTTGTTCCTATTTTGCATGGAAGACATTAGAAGAACAAAAAGAAAAAGCGAAAAAATTAGAAAAAATAACGCAACCAAAGAAAGAAAATGATATAATATAATTAGCCAAGATAGTACAGGCCAAGAAAGGAGTGAAAATACATGAAACAGAAAATGAGTATAATAGGAAGCATACTTATATCTTCATTAAAAGTGGTAGGATTTTATGCTGTCTTATCGTATGCATTTATATGGGCATGTAAGTAACTCGAAAATTAAGCAATCCCCCATGCTAGTCTAGCATGGGGGACTTTTAATGTACAGAAAAAAAATTATCTGCTTTTTTATTACGTAGGAAATTTCGAAAGAAATTTCTGGAGCAACAAGGTTAAGTTACCTTAAGTGTGTGATTGTAAAGCAATCTGTACATGTGGTGAAGCCACTTTTCTTATTGAGAAGAAAATTGACTATAATATAAATCATAATATTTTTTATGTTGTTTTAATAGAGAATCATGTGTTCCTTCCTCTACGATTTTTCCATTTTCCATTACTAAAATACGGTCCGCATTCCTTATCGTAGATAAACGATGAGCAATTACAAGAGAAGTAGAATGGTCCATCAATGAATGAAATGCTTTTTGAATCTTATCTTCTGTAATTAGATCAATATTACTTGTTGCTTCATCTAAAATTAAGATGGGAGGATGAAGTAGCATGATACGGGCAATATTTATTAGTTGGATTTCACCAGGAGATAACATATCTACATTAGAAATATAGGTATCATATCCATTAGGCAATCTTTGAATAAAAGAATCTGCATGTGCTTTTTTTGCTGCTGCTTCCATCTCTTCTTGTGATACGTTTTCTTTTCCATAAGTAATATTTTCGCGAATGGTTCCAGTAAAGAGTTTTGTGTCTTGTAATACAAGACCAATATTTTTTCTAAGAAAATCTCTAGGCATATTATGAATAGAAATACCATCGATAGAAATTTCGCCTTGTTGAATATCATAAAAACGTAATAATAAGTTAATTAATGTGGTCTTTCCAGATCCTGTTTTTCCAACAATTGCAATTTTTTCTCCTTTTTGAACAGATAGATTAAGATGAGAAATTAAAGTTTCTTGACCAGGGTAACCAAAGGTAACATCTTTAAATTCAATATATCCATTAAAGGAACGAATTGGCAATGATCTTTCTTCATTTTTTTCTTCCGTTTCACCAAGAAAAGTAGCAATACGTTTTGCAGACGCGATAGCAGACTGGATATCGGAAATTACAGAAGTGATTTCGTGGAATGGTCTAGTAAATGCAGTAATATACATTAAAAAACTAGAGAGTTCTCCAATTGTAAGTTTGCTAATCATAATTAAATAAATACCTATCATACCGATAGAAAGATAAGACAAATTTGATACAAAACGAATACATGGATTCGTTAAGGATGAGTAAAAATAAGCTTTTAAGCTAACTGTGTGAAATTTGTGATTAATTTTATCAAAACTTTCTTCGGCGATTGTTTCATAATTAAAAATTTGAAATGTTTTTTGACCAGATAAAATCTGCTCGGTATATCCATTTAAAGAAGATAAAATATCTGCTCTTTGTTTAAAGAATTTTTTTGTTTTTTGTGTAATAAATTTAGAAATATAGTACATAATTGGCGCAACAATGACAAAAAGTAGAGTCATAATGAAATTCATTTTTAGCATAAGAATCAAAGAGAAAAGAATTGTACTAATTCCAGTTGTAATTTTAGAAAAACTTTGTAAAAAACCAGTAATAAATTGGTCTGTATCTAATGTGAATTGTTGAATAATACTCCCACTTTGGGTTTTATCTAAATAAGAAAGTGGTAAGCGATTTAATTTTTGAAAAAGATCTGAACGAATTTCCTTTGACATTTTAGCAGAAAAGTTTGTAAGAATATAGTTTAACAGACTGTCTGTAAAAAAGGAAAAAATATAAATACAAACTAAAATAAGTAAATATGTTAGTAAAGTTTCCCAAGAGCCTTCTAAAATATGATCAATTGTAACTCCAACATAAATAGGAGCAAAAATACGAAGCAAAGAAGAAACAAAAGAAAACAAGATAAGAATAATAAGTAAAAATCGTTTTCGAAATAGATATTTCGATAAAAAAGAAATAATATTTGTTTTCAATTAAGAAACCTCCTTTGTTTGCATTTTATAAATCATTTGATAAATTGGCGATATTTTCAATAAAGTAGAATGATCACCAATGGATTCAATTTTTCCTTCATCCCATACTAAAATTTGATCGCAAGTGGAAATAGTAGAAATTTTTTGTGAGGAAATGAAGGTAGTAATCTTTTTTTCTTTAATATAGCTAAAAATATTTTTCAAAATAAAAGATTCTGTGGCAAAATCTAAAGAAGAAGTAGTATCGTCCAAAATGAGAATTTTAGGATCTCCAATAAATGCGCGAGCAATCGAAAGACGCTGTCTTTGACCTCCAGATAAATTAGTAGCATTTGGTTCTAAGGTATGCTCGATATTATCTGGAAATTGAAAAACAAAATCATAACAATCTGATTGTTTTAAAGCAAATGAAAGATCTTCTTCCAATTCTGGATGTCCAAGTAGGATATTATTTTTTATGCTATTAGATAAAAAACTAGGATTTTGGTCAATAAATCGAACGATATTCTTTAAATATTTTAAATTATATTCTTTGATAGGGTGTCCAAACAAAAGAAGATCTCCAGAGGAAATATCATAGGTTCGATTAAGTAAATTTAAAAAAGTGGATTTTCCGGATCCTGTTAAACCAATTAATCCAATTACTTGTCCCGGTTTTATTGAAAGATTTATGTTTTTAATGAAAGGATGATCCTCGTCATGCGAAAAAGATACGTTTTTAAATTCAATTATATTTTCAAAAGATGGTTGAAGAGGAACATCTTTTGAACTAGAAGAAATAAAACTAAGATTTCCACCGTTAAAAACTGGTTTTTCGTTTAAGATTTCTAGAACTCTTTCTTTTGAAGCGAAGGCTTTGGTGTAGATTACAATTAAATTAGAAAGTACTACTACAGAAAGAAGAATTTGTGTAATATAATTAATAATAGCGATTAAATCACCCTGTGATAAATTACCAGAAAGTAAATGGAAATGTCCTATATACAAAACAAATAAAATAGCAATATCTAAAATAAAAGTAGAGATCGGATTAAAAAGTCCAGAAATAAAATTTGCAAATTTTGATAAAGATGCAATTTGCATATTAACATGATCCAATTTCTTTTTTTCTTTGCTTTGTGAAACAAGGCTTCGAATTAGTCGAATATTACTTAAATTTTCTTTTATTTGTAGAGCCATCTTATCTAATTTTTGATTTGCTTTTTTATGTAATTTAGAAGAGGATTTGCTAATCAACAAAATGCAAAAAGCTAAAGCAAAAATAAAACAAAGTAAAACAAATGCCAATGTTTGATCAAAATAAAAAATCATAATAAAAGAACCGATACAAACAAAAGGAACACGAATGACTAAACGAATGAACATAGCGACAGCAGTCTCTAAATTAGTAACATCAAAAATAATACGATTAACAAGACTAGAAGATCCGAATTGCTTTGTTTGTTTTGATGATAATTTCAGAGAATGTGAAAATAGTTCTTTACGTAATTTAAAAGCAAAACCTTGAGACGTTTTGGCAGCGAAAAATTGTGCAAGAATGGCAGCAAGGCATCCTATCATAATTAAAAACAACATAAAGATTCCTCTTTGAATTAATTGAGAAGAACTTAGAAAAGAAAGTTTATTTAAAGAATCCGCAATAAAAAACGGAAGAAAAATTTCAATAATAGCTTCCAATAATTTTAAGAAAGGACCTAAAAAAAGTTCTTTTTTATATTCTGATAAAAAATGAAGTAGTGTTTTCAAAATATTCCTCCTAAGTGTTTTTTTGAGATTATATCATAAGATAGAAAAAAAGAAATGAAAAAAATGTAAAATATAGAATGAAAAGTAACAGAGAAAAAATAATACAAAATTAGAAAAAATAGAAGCAAAAAAGGAAAAAGAGTAAGAAAGGAAAGATAGAAAAATGATTGCGGAAATGCGGAAAACGTGATATAGTATATAGTATCTTTTTTAATAAGGAGGAGGATTTTTTTGAAAGGAACAAAAAATAAAATAAGCTTCATACCAATGATAATTATATTAATGTTATTTGTTCAAATGATAATACCAATTACGATATATGCTTCTCCAGAAACGATGGTAAAAACTACGGGTACAATGAATATATCCTTAAGAAGAAATACAAATAATCAAAATCAGGTCGATGTAGTAGCAATGGATACAACTTATGAAATTGAAGAACTTAAATACGTGAAAAAAGAAACAGGAGCAGTAGATGTTTCCTATTTTGAAGAGGCACATTCTGATATTATAGACTTTAAAATTAAACCAGCTTCCAAAATAGAAACTTCTTTTGAATTATCAGGTTACGGAACTTATACGGTATATGCAAAAAATAGTAAAGGTGATCGTTTCTTAAGTTCGATTACGATTGCAAATCCAGAGGATGCACCGGATATCATTGTAAAGAAAAAAGAAGATCAAAAATTAACAATTCAAGTTCAAGTAAAAAGCAATAAATATCAAATTGAAGAAATAAAAATAGCAAGAAAAGAAAATGTGCAAGACACAATTGACTTTTCAAAAGAAGGAGAAGAAATCGAATTTGTGAAAAGCAAAAATGTAAGCTTTTCTTATACAGCAACACAAGCTGGAATTTATGTGATTTATGCAAAAGATTCACAGAAAAATGCTATGAAATTAACAACCTATATTTATGATGAATTTCCAATCCAAGCAGAAGTGTCAGATGCAGAAGAGGGGAGTAGAAAAGTAACAATAGAAGCAACAGATTCAATTTGTGATATTGTGAAAATAAAAGTAGCACTAAAATCAGAAATTAATGATATAAATGATTTTCAAACAAAAGGAACAGAACTTGATATTAAAAAAGGAAAAAATGTCGAATTATCATATTCTGCACCAAAAGATGGAACTTATAAATTTTACATTGAAGACGAAGCAGGATTTAAAAAAATGGTAGAAAAAAGGATTGCCAAAGATGCTTATGTAACAATTAATGTAGAGCAAGTAAAAGACAATCCAAAAAAGGTAACAATAACAGCAGAAAATAAATTAGCAGATATTGTGCTTATGAAAGTAAAAATCGGGGATAACTTAACAATTGAAGATGTAAAACAAACAGGAACAGAAATAAAAATTACCAAAGGAAAGAAAGTAACAGCATCTTACGAAGTAGAACAAAATTGTACTTTAAATGTATATATAAAAGATGAAGAAGATTATGGCGCAATGGTTCGAAAAACAATTACTGGAATTAATAATCCAGAAGATACAACAAAGCCTACAATAACAGGGGTTCAAAATAATGGCATTTATGCAAATGATGTAACACCAGTAGTAAAAGATGAACATTTAAAAGAAGTGATTGTAAAAAAAGATCAAAAGCAAATTTCTTATCAAAATGGAGCAAAGCTTTCAGAAGAAGGAAAATATGAAATTACAGCCATAGATGAAGCAGGAAATAAAACAGTAGTATCTTTTATTATCGATAAAACAGCGCCAAGCATTACAGAAACAATTTCAGAACCAGTAAATGGAGTCGTTACTGTAAAAGTGCTTTCGCAAGATAATTTAACTCAGATAGAAACAATCAAAGCAGCAACAGGAAAATATGATGTAGATTACTTCCAAAATAATGGTCATGCACTTGCAATTTCAAAAATAGGAAAAACAGCAGAAGGAGAATTTAAAATTATTGCAAATGGAACATATACCATATATGCTGAAGATATGGCCGGGAATAAGAAAGTAAAAACAATTGAAATTACAACAATTGAGCAAGAGCATGATACAGAAAAACCACAAATTACTTATACAAAAAAATTAGAAGAGGATAAAGTAAATGTTGAAATCAGTGTTGTAGATAATCAATCTGAAATTAAAACAATAAAAGCAGCTGGAGGAAAACAGGACTTAGAGTATTTTGAATCCCAAGGTCAAGCATTAGAAATAAAGAAAGAAGGAGTAAAGGCAAGTGCTTCTTTCTATGCAAAAACAAATGGAATCTATACTATTTACGCAGAAGATATGGCTGGAAATAAAGAAATGATAGAAGTAGAAGTTACAGAAATAGGACAGGGAGAACAAGAAGATAAAGAAAAACCAGAAATTATAGGAGTAGAAGATGGAAAAATATATGAAGATTCTGTAACACCACTTGTGAAAGATGAACATTTGACAGAAGTAATTTTGAAAAAAGATAATCAAATTGTAGAGAATTATCAAAATGGAGATACCATATCAGAAGAAGGAAGTTATGAATTAACGGCAAGAGATGAATCTGGAAATGAAACAACGGTAAAATTTACAATTAAAAAAGAAGAAAAACCAGGCGACGGAAATCAGGATCCTGATGATGGCGAAAATAATGATGGTAATAATACAGATGGCAATGGAACAAATAATAATGGAAATAATAATTCATCTGATAATGGAAACCAAAGTACAATTTTAGGAAATGGAAATAAGGATACAAGTACAACAAATCAAATAATACCAAAAGCTGGAAGAACTGGCGTAATTTTAATTGTAGCTATTCTAGGATTAAGTGTATTTGCAATCATTTCTTATATTCGTTATCGAAAAATTAAATAAAGCGATAAAGTGAGAAAAATAAAAGAAAAATGGACCTAGCTTATAAAAAATTAAGATGGGTTCATTTTTTTGATAGAAGTAAGTTCTACTTTATTCTTAAAAAATAAAAATCTAGTGGAAGAGAAGGAAAAAATAGGATATAATAAAAACGAAAAATAGAAAGGAGAGTATGAGAAAATCATACAAAAAATTTATGGTAAAAGAATTGGAATTTATTTCATCTACAAAACAAACGATAAAGGGAAGAGAATGGAAAGATGAAAGTAGAAAAGAATATAAGGGAATTGTACAAATTGTTCATGGAATGCAAGAACATATAGGACGTTATGAAGATTTTGCAACCTTTCTTGCAAAACAAGGATATATTGTCGTTGCGCATGATCAATTAGGGCATGGAAAAACAGCAAAACAAAAGAATGAATATGGATTTTTTGCACCAAAAAACGGGTGGCAATATTTGGTAGACGATGTGCATTTGCTATATAAACAGGAAAAAGAAAAATATCCAGAAATTCCATATTTCATTTTTGGACATAGTATGGGATCTCTAATTGTGAGAACTTATTTAATTCGATATCAGGATAAATTAGAAGGAGCAATTTTATCTGGGACAAGTGGACAGAAAAGTCTTTTAAGAACAGGGATTCTTTTAACAAAATTGTTAAAAGTGTTTAAAGGTCAAAAATATAAAAGTGAATTAATGGAATATTTAGTTACAGGATCATTTAATCGAAAATTTAAACCAAATGAAACTAACGTTGATTGGATTTCTAGAGATAAAGATACAATTCAATTTTATTTGAAAGATGAAGATAATGGAAAGAAGTTTACCTTACAAGCGTATGAAGATTTGTTAAAAGGAACTCTATTTTTAAGTAAACAAAAAAATATCAATAAGACACAAGATATTCCAATTGTATTATTTTCTGGAGATAAAGATCCAGTAGGAGAAAATGCAAAAGGAGTTATACGAGTTTATCATATGTTAGAAAAAGCAAATCTACAGGATGTAACAATAAGATTGTTCAAAGATGGAAGACATGAGATGTTACATGAAATTAATAAAGAAGAAGTATATCGATTTATTTTAAATTGGATCGAAAAAAGAATCAAAGTGTTATAATATTTTAAAAATTTAGTAAAAATAGGAGGAAAGAAATGAAAGTATTATTAATCGGTTATCCAAAATGTTCTACTTGTAAAAATGCAAGTAAATTTTTAGAAGAGAAGAAGATAGAATATGAGTATCGAAACATTGTAGAGGAATGCCCAAAAAAGGAAGAGTTAAAAATATGGATAAAACAAAGTGGATATCCAATTAGAAAGTTTTTTAATACAAGTGGGAACGTATATAAAAGTTTAAATTTAAAAGAGAAGATGGAACATTTATCGGATGAGGAAAAACTAGATTTACTTTCTTCAAATGGAATGCTAATAAAAAGACCAATTTTAATTAATGGAGATCAAGTTTTAGTAGGTTTTAAAAAGGAAGAATGGGAGAAAATTTAATATGAAAGCATTGATTACGGGAGCTTCCTCCGGAATTGGAAGAGATATAGCAAAAGTACTTAGTAAAAAAGGATATGAATTAATTCTAGTTGCACGAGATAAAGAAAAACTGGAAAAGGTAGAATCAGAAATTGAGACAAAGGTTAGAAGCATTCTTCTAGACTTAAGTGTAGAAGAAAATTGTAAAAAACTATATGAAGAAGTAAAAGAAGAAAATATTGATTTATTAATTAATAATGCGGGATTTGGAGTGTATGGAAAATTTACGGATACAGAGTTAGAGAAAGAAGTAAATATGATTCACACCAATATAATTGCAGTGCATATTTTATTAAAATTATTTTTGAAAGACATGAAAAAAAGAAATCATGGACAAATTTTAAATGTAGCATCGTCAGCTGGTTTTATGCCAGGTCCACTAATGAGTGCATATTATGCATCAAAAGCCTATATTATAAGGATATCAGAAGGAATAAGAGAAGAATTAAAAAAAGAACACTCAAAAGTAAGTTTAAGTGTTTTGTGTCCAGGTCCTGTTAGAACTAATTTTAATAAAGTTGCAGGAGTTAATTTTGGATTGCATTCTTTAAGTAGTAATTATGTAGCAAATTATACCGTAAGAAAATTAGAAAAAAGAAAATTTATGATTATTCCAGGATTATTGATGAAAATAATTCATGTAGGTACTAAGATTTTTCCTAACAATATTATAAGTAAATTATCTTATAAAATTAATTATACAAAGAAAAGCTAGAGGATTAATATAAAAATGGAAAAAGTAGAGGAAAAAATAGAATATCAAATTATAAGAAAACAAATCAAAAATTTATATATTAGAATAAAGGATGGCAGAGTAATGATAAGTGCACCTAGATCTTGCAAAGAATCAGAGATTCTACAACTGTTAGAGAAAAAGAAAAGATGGATTCAAAAAGCAATAGAAGAATCAAAAGTAAGAAAAAAAATAGAAGAAAGAAAATATACGAAAGAAGAAATACAAAGGTTTCAAATTAAATTAAATGAGTTATTAGAGAGGTATATAAAAAAGATGAATTTATATCCACAAAAAGTGAGGATACGAAATATTAAATATGCATGGGGAAGTTGTTCCTCTAAGAAAAATATAACATTTAATGCAAAATTAATTGACAAAGATGAAAGATTTGTGGAATATGTAGTTGTACATGAACTTTGCCATCTAAAGTATATGAATCATTCTAAATATTTTTGGAAACTTGTTTCAGAATATATACCAAATTATAAAGAATATCGAACATTAGGAAAAGAAAATAGAAATCCCTCCGATTAATTTTAGATTAAATAGGAGGGATTTAGTATTAAATTATTAAGTTAAAATTTAATTATTTCAGAATAAGTTTGAATTGCATAAGAATCTGTCATGCCGGAAATATAAGTAATAATTGCTTTATAGTAATCTTCTTTTTTATCCATATGATATAATATTCTATTTTTTAAATGTTCTCTTGTTTCATTTAAATCCCAATAATTTGAAATCCAATCAGAAAATTCCAAAATTAAATTTGGGTAATATTTTTCTAATTTTTTTAACTCTTTTGGTGTTTCTTTTCCCGCATATGCATTTTTTAGTAATTGGTAGATATTAGATAATATCAAAGAGAAATATTCGATGGATGGAGATAATTTTGGATTTCTATAAATATTTTTGTAATTAAAATCTTTTAAATTCTGAATCGTTTGGAATGTTTTTTCAGAGAAACTTAAACCATTTTCCAAATTAGAGTTTACACATACGTCATAAATTAAATCACTAATAATGTTTGCATTATTTATTTTTTTCGATTTTGGATATTCAAGTAAATCATATAGTTCATTTAGATTTTGATCTAGAATTCCAGTAGAAATAGCATCTTTAATATCTCTACCTAAATAAGCGATTTTATCTGAGATTTTTACAACACATCCTTCCCAGGTATAAGGTGCATATTGATTAGGTGTTTGATAATCAGAAGTAAGATCAATAAAATTACTTCTAGGTTTTAAACCATTTTCATCAATTTCACCACAGTGAGAAATAATACCGTCACGTACTGCATAAGTAAGATTTAAATTTTGCTTACAATTTTCAGTGTCTTCTAATAATTCTACATCATCTACGATGGTAAGCCCATTTCGCTCATGCCAAAAGGATTCACCGAAATCTTCTTTAGCAAATTGATTTAAGATTTTTTCACCTTGATGACCAAAGGGGCTATGACCAATATCATGTGCAATGGAAATAGCTCTTGTTAAATTAGTATTTAAACCAAGAGCTTTTGCAATTGTGTAACTTGTAGCTTCTACATTATATACATGTTCAAGTCTAGTACAAATATGGTCATTTTTTGGAGAAAAGAATACTTGCGTTTTATGTTTTAAACGTCGAAAAGCATTACAATAAATGATACGATTATAATCCCTTTCGAAATCAGAACGAATATCATGAGGTCTTTTGTAGATTGGATGAATTCTAGAAAGCATATTTTGCCAGTATGGGTGTGTTTCATTTGCACTTACTTGATTAAATAATTCTTTCATATAATTTATATTTCTTGTATAAAAATACAAGCTCCTTTCTTTTTTCTTTTATTGTAAATGGAAAAAAAGAAGAAAGCAAGAAAAAAATAAAAAAACGTAAAAGGAAAAGAAAAACAAAGAAAAATTATAAAAGAAAGAAAAAATATTATAAAAAACTTAAAATAATTAAAATGTAAACTAAAATAAAACAAAATGAAAAGATAAAAATTTGAAAAATTTTCCTAATATGGTATAATAACAATGGTGGTGCATTATTCTAGTCATATTATCTACTATGAGGGTGGGGCTAAAAATCCACTAAAGGGCACATCGATGAAGTTTCTTGTTTATGCGCGAAATGCCAGTTTTGTGTGTATTCAGGGAGTAAAGAAATTAGGGGAATATATAATGGCATATATAGGATCCCTCATTTCGCGGAGACTTAAAAGTAGGACTTTTAAGTATAACCTATGTTGAGTGCCAAGACACAAAATACATAGTGTAGCCTGTCTTGAGTGATTATATTGGGATTAATTTTTGTGAATTGATTATTTTGGCCAAAATATTTAATTCTTTTGGATTATGAAATTATGATTGCAAAAAAGACTAATAGTAGGGTGTAATGTGAAAAGGAAAACTTCTAGAATGTTTGCTTAAACGATAAGCATGGAAGTTTAAGGATTAAGGTACGGATTTAAGTGGCGATCTGGTGTCTACAATTTTGTAGATGTTCTTTTTAAATGGAAACAGCCAAGCAGTAATGTAGGGTAGAGAATAGAGAAATTCAACCAGACCTAAACCGTAAAATTTACTTAAACTTTTACCACCTATAAAAATAAAAATGAAGAATATAATCAATAATAGAATATGAATAAAAGCTTAAGGAGAGAAATAAAATATATGGCAAAGGGAGAAAAAGAAAAGAAAAAAAGTAATGCAGATGTAAAATGGATTGTATCTGTTTTTATTTCTACTTTTTTACTATCCATTCTTTTTTCATTTATTTCAACAAATGCAATTTCAAATTTGGGATTAATACCAGCAATTTTAATATTAGTTTTAGTTATTTTAGTAGGAATTGGATTCGATATTGTAGGGGTTGCGGTTACGGTAGCAAATGAGCACGAATTTCACGCAAAAGCAACAAAGAAAGTAAAAGGATCAAAAACTTCTATTCAGTTGATTCGTAACTCAGCGAAAGTTGCCAATATTTGTGCTGATGTTATTGGAGATATTTGTGGAGTATTAAGTGGTGCAATTTCTGCATTAGTTACAATGAAAATCACAGAAACATTTGGACTAAATTTTGACTTACAATTTATTATAAGCGCGGTGGTTGCATCTTTAACCGTAAGTGGAAAGGCTTTAGGAAAAGGCGTTGCTCAAAAGAATTCAACTAAAATTGTTCATGTAGTAGGTGGAGTGCTAAACAAATTCGAACATAACAAAGAAGAAAAATCGAAAAAATAATAAAACGTGAGAAAAAGAAAGAAAAAGAAAGATAATATCTTAAATTAAAAAAAACAAACCGAAAATGATTAAAAATGGAGCTTGCTTTTGAGTGTGAGCTCTTTATAATAGAATTATAGGTCAAAGAAAGTCAAAGTCAAAACGTAAAAAAGAAAAGAGGCGAAGCTAATGAGAATGTCAGATATTATAGAAGATTTTATCAAGGATTTATTAAAAGAAGAGGATGAGCTAGAAATACAAAGAAATGAATTAGCAGAGCATTTTAACTGTGTTCCTTCTCAAATTAATTACGTAATTGCAACAAGATTTAAACCATCACAGGGATATTATGTAGAAAGTAAAAGAGGTGGAGGTGGTCACATTAAAATAAAAAAGATTAATGTAACCAAAAGTAATTTATTAATGCATACAATTACAAGTATAGGAAACAGTATTACAGCAGGAGAAGTGGATATTTTTATTAGCAATTTTTTATCTTATGGCATAATAGACGAAACACAAGCGAAACTATTAAAAGTTGCAACAAGTGATAATGTACTTACAATTCCACAAGAGATAAAAGATGAAGTCAGAGCAAATATTTTTAAAAATATGCTACTTAATTTAGTAGAGGATTAAAATAAGGAGGTAATTATTATGAAATGTCAAAATTGCGGAAAAAATGAAGCAAATGTAAGATATACACAAATTGTAAATGGAAATAAAATAGAAATGAACTTATGTGAGAATTGTGCGAGAGAATTAGGAATTGATCGTTCTTTGCATTTTGATATGGCAATGGATATTCCAAGTTTTTTTGGTAACTTTTTTCATGAATATGATGATTTTAATTTACTACCAAGTTTTCAAACAAAAGTGCAAGAAAGCTGTGATCACTGCGGTATGACATATAACGATTTTGTAAACACAGGAAGACTAGGATGCATTCATTGTTATGATATTTTTTCTGATCGATTAGATCCAATTTTAAAAAATATTCAAGGAAGTAATAGACATATAGGAAGAAAAGGAAAAGTATTAGATAGTAGTATCGTAGAAAATATGGAAAAACAAAAAGAAAAAGTAGAGAAGCAAAATAAAGAAGTAAATAAAATAGAAACATTAAAACGAGAATTAAAACAAGCAATTAAAGAAGAAAGATATGAAGATGCAGCTAAATTAAGAGATGAAATTAATGGATTAGAAAATAACAAATAAAAGGAGGCAAAAAGAATGTTAAATTGGTATTTGCAAAGCGGAAAAGAATCAGATGTAGTAATTAGTTCTAGAGTAAGGCTAGCTAGAAATTTAGCAGAATTTCCTTTTGAAACAAAATGTTCTAAGGAAGATCTAAGAAAAATTGAACAGAAAATAGAGGAAGCCACTCCTCAAATTGGTTATCATTTAAAATATTTAAGATTACGTGATATGGATGATATTACGAAAATGAGTTTAGTAGAAAAAAGGTTAATTAGTCCAGAATTTGTATCGGATAAAAGTGAAAACAGAGGAATCCTATTAAATGATGATGAAAATATTTCTATTATGATAAATGAAGAAGATCATTTAAGAATACAAGTATTTGCTTCTGGATTAGAAATCGAGAATTTATTAAATCTAGCAATAGAAATTGATGAAAAAATTGGAGAAATGTTACCATATGCTTATAGTGAAAAATATGGTTTTTTAACAAGCTGTCCAACCGATGCAGGAACGGCAATGAGAGCTTCCGTTATGGTACATTTACCAGCACTTACTCAAACAGGAAATATTCGAAAATTATTAGAAGTTGTTAGTAATTTTGGTATGAATATAAGAGGAATTTATGGAGAAGGAAGTAAAGCAATTGGAAATATGTATCAAATTTCGAATAAACAATCCTTAGGAATTTCAGAAAAAGAGATTATAAAAAATATCAAATTAGTAACGGATAAAATTATTGAACAAGAGCGTTTAGCAAGAAAATATTTAGGAAAAAACAGTATAGAATTAGAAGACTATGTATATAGAGAGTATGGAAAATTAATTAATTGCAGAAAAATTTCATGGGAAGAATGTAAAGAATTACTATCTGCAGTAAAATTAGGAACAGACTTAGGTGTTATTAGAGAACTTACAGATTTAAAAGTAAATAAAATCGATTTATACAGTAAACCTGCAAATTTACAAAAATATTTAGGGAAACAATATGATAGTTATGATAGAGATATTAAAAGAGCAGAAGTAATAAAACAGATTGTACAAGAAGTATAAAAGAAAGGAAGGGAGAGAATATGACATATAAATTTACTAATAGTGCGCAAAAGGTAATTCAAATTGCAAGTGAAATTGCAACAGAACTTGGACATAGTTATATTGGAACAGAACATATATTATATGGATTAGCAAGAGAAGATAGTGGCGTTGCAAGTAAAGTATTAGAAAAACAAGAGATTACTTGTGAAAATATATTAGAAGAAATTGAAAGCTTAGTAGGGAGAGATGAACCTGCTATGGATCCAACAGTGGGATTTACACCAAGAACCAAAAGAGTAATTGAAAATGCATTCCGTGAAGCAAGAAAATTAGGAGTAGAATATATTGGAACAGAACACCTATTAATCGGAATTATGAGAGAAGCAGATAGCATTGCAGTAAGAATTATGCTTGACTTAGGAGTAAACCCACAAAAATTATATAATGAATTAGTAAAAGTAATTAATGATGAAGAAGAGTTTGGAACGAATACAAGAAGTTCCTCTGAAAAGAACAAAGGAAGCTATAATTCAACACCAACATTAAATCAGTTTGGAACTGATTTAACGAAACAAGCAGAAGCTGGAAAATTGGACCCAATTATCGGAAGAAAAACAGAAATTGAAAGGGTAATCCAAATCTTATCAAGAAGAACAAAAAACAATCCTTGTCTAATTGGTGAACCTGGTGTCGGAAAAACTGCAGTAGTAGAAGGGTTAGCAGAAAAAATCGTGTCAGGAGATGTTCCAGAAGTATTAAAGAATAAAAGAGTCGTAACGGTAGATATCTCAAGTATGGTAGCAGGAGCAAAATATAGAGGAGATTTTGAAGAAAGAATTAAAAAATCTTTGAATGAGGTAAAAAAAGCAGGAGATGTAATACTATTTATTGACGAGATTCATACGATTGTAGGAGCAGGATCCGCAGAAGGGGCAATTGATGCGGCAAATATTTTAAAACCAATGCTAGCAAGAGGAGAAATTCAATTAATTGGTGCAACTACTTTAAATGAATACCGAAAATATATCGAGAAAGATGCTGCTTTAGAAAGACGTTTTAGTACGGTTATGGTGCAAGAGCCAAAAGTAGAAGATACAATTCAAATCTTAACAGGAATTCGTGATAAATATGAGGCACATCATAATGTAAAGATTCCAGATGAAACGATCAAAGCTGCAGTAGAATTATCAGTAAGATATATTAATGATCGTTTTTTACCAGATAAAGCCATTGATCTAATTGATGAAGCTGCTTCTAAAGTTCGTTTAAAAACATATTCAGAACCAGATGGAATAAAAGAACTACAAGATAAAATAAGAGATATAGATCAAGAAAAAGAAGATGCAATTAAGGTTCAAAAATTTGAAAAAGCTGCAAAATTAAGAGATGAAGTAAAGGCTTTAAAAGAAAAATTAGAAAAAGAAAACGAAAAATGGAATCAGAAAAAATCAAAATCAATTATTACCTTAACAGAAGAAGATATTGCAGAAGTAATTGCTAGTTGGACAGGAATTCCAGTTGCTAAAATTACACAAGATGAAAATAAAAAACTAAGAGATTTGGAGAAAAACTTACACAAAAGAGTAATTGGACAAAACGAGGCAGTGGAGGCTGTAAGCAAAGCAATCAGAAGAGGAAGAGTTGGACTAAAAGATCCGAAAAGACCAATTGGTTCTTTCTTATTCTTAGGACCAACAGGAGTAGGTAAAACAGAATTAGCAAAAGCAATTTCAGAAAGTCTTTTTGGTGATGAAAATGCAATGATACGAGTAGATATGTCGGAATATATGGAATCACATTCCGTATCGAAATTAATAGGGTCGCCTCCAGGATATGTAGGATTCGATGATGGTGGTCAACTAACAGAAAAAATAAGAAGAAAACCATATGCTGTGATACTATTTGATGAAATTGAAAAAGCACATCCTGATGTAATGAATATGTTATTACAAATTTTGGAAGACGGTAGATTAACAGATAATCAAGGTCGTACCGTTAATTTTAAAAATACAGTAATTATTATGACATCTAATGTAGGAGCAAGACTAATTACAGATAAAAATACATTAGGATTTTCAAGCCAAGAAGCAGATAAAAAAGAAGAAGCAGATTATGAAAAAATTAAAAAAGACGTGATGGCAGAATTGAAGAAACAATTTAGACCTGAATTTCTAAATCGTATTGATGAAATCATCGTATTCCATAAACTAACCGATTCTGAAATTGAGCAAATTATTGATATTATGTTAAAAGAAGTAGCAATAAGACTAAAAGCACAAAATATTTCAATTTCTTTTGACAAAAGTGTAAAAGAATTAATTGCAAAGAAGGGTGTAGACAAAAATTTTGGAGCAAGACCATTAAGAAGATCAATTCAAAATTTAGTAGAAGATAAAATTGCAGAAGAAATTTTAGATGGAAATCTAAAAGCAGGGGATGAAGCAAAAGTAACAGCAAAAGAAGATGAAATTTTAATAAAAACCAAAAAACTAGAAGCAAAGGAATAATAAAATGGTAGATAGAAATTTACAAAAAATTGAAAAAATTATGTAAATATGCTATAATATATATGTTACGAGTTGGCATTGTTGCAAAATGGTTGATATTTGATGTTATTCCTATATAAATGATACCAAAAGCAACAGAGTGATAGACAAAGGAGAAAAAAGATGAAAAAAATGGTGAAAGTCGAAAAACAAAAAGATGGTAGATGGGTAGCAGAAGATGGAACAATCGTAGGACGGGAAATAGAGCTGCAGACTGGAACTATCATTCTTGAAAATGAAGCAGGAGAACAGAAAATGGCGATCTATGGAACGATCATCAATGATGTGTTCAATGCTTTTTGTACAGGAAGTTCTTGCGGAGCGCAGTGCGTACTGGCAGGCAAAGGAGCTTGCAGGTATAACCGAAAGATTGCAGATGATGCAGGATATTATCTGTTGATGGAGGAAAGTGAATAACATATCAACCAATAATTGGAGGGATCAGATTTATTCTGATCCCTCTTTTCCTATTTTCTGTAACAATAAGGTTAAGTTGCCTTAATTTGTGTGATTGCGAAGCACTTTTCATATTGCTAAATAGGATTTACATGAATAATGGTATGATAAATGTTTTCTAGTTTATTAATATCTTTTTCTAGATGATCTGCTAATTCATGACTTTTAAAGGTAGACATATTACCATCTACATAAATAGTAAGAGTTACAACATATTGATAGCCAACTGGAGTAGAAGAAATAGGATCTACTTTTTGGATTTCTTTATATCCATGAGCTAAATCATAAATTAATTTAGTTGTATTTTCATCTAAAGAAATGTCCATTAAAATATTATAGCTCTCAATAAAAATTTTGACCCCGGTAAAGGCAATCCATAAAGAAATTCCGATACCAACTATACCATCAATCCAGTAAATACCAAATAAACTAGCTAAAATAGAAATAAGTGTAAAAGTGGTGACAATACAATCATTACGATGATCTTTCATATTGGCTTTTACTAAAATGTTATTATATTTTTTTACAATAGAATGTGAGTATAGGTATAAAGTAAGTTTTATTATAATTGTAATAATGCAAACAAGGACTAAGAACCAAGAAAAAATAAATTCATTTCTATTAATTAAACTGGAAACAGAATCAATTAATAATTTAATAGAAACTAATATCATAGATAAGCTAATTAAAAAGGAAAAAATATATTCCGCTTTTCCATGTCCAAAGTTATGTGTTTTATCACTTGGTTCACTTGATATTTTATTTCCAATAAAAGTCATAAGAGAAGCAAATATATCGCTTGCACTATTGGCTGCATCTGCGATCATAGATTGACTATGAGATAAAAATCCAATGATTGCTTTTATAATTAACAAAAAAATATTTCCGATGATTCCAAATAAGCTAACTCTTTTTGCACTTTGATATCGATCCATATAAATTCCTCTCTTTCATATTAAATCATTATTATATCATAAAGAAAAAAATTATGTATGTTTTTTATAAAAAAATAAGATAAAATTGAAAATAAATAAGCATCATGGTATAATGCCAAAAAAGTAAAGGAGAAAGAGTATGAAAGAAAATAAAAATCCAATTGTAACAATAGAAATGGAAAAGGAAGGAATAATAAAAATAGAATTATTTCCAGATAAAGCAAAGGAAACAGTGAATAATTTTATTTATTTAATTCAGCAAAAATTTTATGATGGTTTAATTTTTCATAGGACAATACCAGGTTTCATGGCACAAGGGGGAGATCCAGAAGGAACAGGAACTGGAGGACCTGGATATCATATAAAAGGGGAATTTAGTGAAAATGGAATCGAAAATACAATTTCACATGTAAGAGGAGCTGTTTCTATGGCAAGAAGTATGTTGCCAGACAGTGCCGGTTCTCAGTTTTTTATTGTAACGGATGATTCAGAATTTTTAGATGGAAAATACGCTGCTTTTGGAATGGTAATAGAAGGAATGGACGCTGTTGACAAAATCGTAAAGTCAAGAGTAATAACAAGAAGTAGCTTTGGAGGAGGAAAAGATAGACCAGTAGAGCCACCAGTTATGAAAAAGGTAACAGTAGAAACATTTGGAGTTAATTATCCAGATCCAATTAAATTATAAAAATAGGAAGCGAAACTGAAAATATGGAAAAATAGTCATTTATCTTCGAAAAACGACAAAATATTGCAATATATAAGGGAATATGCTATAATAGAAACGATTACTAAAGAGGGTGGTATAGGTGACGGCATTATTAATACTAGTATATCTATTAATAATGATCATATTTTCATTAATTGCATTCGCAGTAATGCAAATTAAATTAGCAGGGTTAACCGTAAAAGATTTTTGGAGCTTTATAGAAGCAAACCAAAGTTTAGATAAATTGTATCGAATATCAAAAAGATATGAACATATGACTCAACAAGAACAGGTAATATTTTTAAAGGAAGCAGAAAAATTATTTCGAGCTTTTGAAAAAGTACCTAATGTATTATGGGAAGAGGAATATCCTAAATATTCTGATGTATTGGATGCATATAAAAATGTAAAAATATTAAGATGGACAACGATAAATGAAAATAAAGTAACTTCGAAAAAAGGTAGTTAAGGAAAAATCATAACTATCTTTTTTTTATTGCATAAAGTTTATTATTTAAGAATATAATATAGAAAGAAAAAGTGGCTTCACCTAGGAGAAACTAAGGAAATTTAAGTCTTATTTTTCAGAAAACGCATAATAGAAAATAACAATTTTTGTAAGGTAGGAGAAAATATGAAGGTAAGATATTTTGATCATGCAGCAACTACTCCAGTAAGAGAAGAAGTATTAAAAGAGATGCTGCCCTATTTTGAAGTGGAATATGGAAATGCTTCTTCGATGTATGTATTAGGAAGAAGAGCAAAAAAAGCAATGGATATAGCAAGACAAAGAGTTGCAAACTCAATTGGAGCAAAGCCAAGAGAGATTTATTTTACATCTTGTGGAAGCGAAAGTGATAATTTAGCAATCAAGGGAATTATGAGAGCGAATAGATTAAAGGGAAAACATATGATTACTAGTAAGATAGAACATCCGGCTGTTTTACATACATGTCAAGCTTTAGAAAAAGAGGGATATCAGGTTACTTACTTGAATGTAGATTCAGATGGAATGATTTCATTAGAGGAACTAGAAAGAGCAATTACAAAAGAAACTGTTATGATTAGTATTATGTTTGCGAATAACGAGATAGGTACCATACAGCCAATTCGCGCAATAGGGAAAATAGCAAAAAAACATCAAATATTTTTTCACACAGATAGTGTGCAAGCCATAGGAAATGTAAGAATTAATGTAGAAGAATTAAATATTGATTTACTTTCGATGTCGGCACATAAATTTTATGGTCCAAAAGGAGTAGGAGCACTATATGCAAAAGATGGAGTTCCTTTTGATAAAATTCAAGATGGAGGACATCAAGAGAGAGATAAAAGAGCAGGAACAGAAAATGTAGCAGAAATAGTGGGGCTAGGAAAAGCAATAGAACTTTCTTATCGAGATTTTGAAACATATAATAAAAAATTAATAGAATTAAGGGAATATTATTTTAAGAGAATCGTACAAGAAATCGAAAATGTTAAAATAAATGGACATAAAACTTTAAGACTTCCTGGAAATGCAAATGTTTCTTTTCCAGGGATAGAAGGAGAAGAATTATTATTTAAATTAGATCAAAGAGGAATATGTGCATCGAGTGGATCTGCATGTAGTACAGGGGCACAAAATCCTTCTCATGTTTTATTAGCCATTGGTCTTCATCAAGAGTTATCACAGGGAACTTTAAGAACAACATTTGGAGAAAATAATACGAAAGAAGACGTAGACTATTTAGTAGATTCCTTGAAAGAGATTATACAAAATAAAAAAGATCAATAAAAAATATATTGATCAAGATAAAAAAACTCTAATCACTTAAGTGATTAGAGTTTTTTCTATCTCATTAGGAATGGTTCTTATTTTCCTTCTTTTTTATCTTTTAACATTTCAGCAGCAGCTCCTAAACTACTTAAAGCTGTAGTTGCGTCAAAAGGAATAAATACTTTATTAGCATCTCCTTTAGCAACTTCTTCTAAGGCTTCTAATGATTTTAATTGAACAAGCTTTTCATCAGGATCTGCTTTCTTAATTGCTTCATAAACCATTTGTACTTCTTTTGCTTTGGCCTGAGCAATTGCTTCAATTGCTTCTGCTTCACCCGCAGCTCTTCTAATTTGTGCTTCACGATCTGCTTCTGCTTCTAAAATAGCAGCTTGTTTTTTACCTTCAGCAAGAGTGATTGCAGATTGTCTTTCACCTTCTGCTTGAAGGATTAAAGCTCTTTTATTTCTTTCAGCATTCATTTGTTTCTCCATTGCATCACGGATATCAGCAGGAGGATTAATGTCTTTTATTTCAACACGATCAATTTTACATCCCCATTTATCTGTTGCTTCATCTAAGATAACTCTTAATCTTTGATTAATCGCATCTCTAGAACTAAATGTTTCATCTAAATCCATCTTACCAACAATATCACGAATAGTAGTAATTGCTAAATATTCAATACCTTTCTTTAAAGATTGAATTTCATATACAGCCTTTGCAGGATCAGTAATTTGATAGAATACAACAGTATCAATTGTAATTGTTACATTATCTTTTGTAATAACTCCTTGTGGTGGAATATCCATTGTTTGTTGCTTTAAACTTACAACACTACGAACATGATCAAAAAAAGGGATAATGATTGTAAGTCCAGCATCTGCAACTTTATGAAATTTACCAAGTCTTTCAATAATATATACTTCAGATTGTTTTACTACTTTAATTGTTTTATATGCAATAATAACAATAATTGCAAGCATAATAATTAAAAAGATAACTCCTCCCATTTTTAATAATCCTCCTTTAAATTAATCTAATTTATTTTCTATTATACTATTTTGATTTTTTTCAATAAGTTTTACGCAAGCTTTTACGCCATCTAAGGAAGAAATTTCTACCTCTGATCCTTTTGCAATAATTTCATCTCCTAATGTTTTAGCAGACCAAACTTCTCCGTCTACTTTTATTTGTCCAGTACCTGTAATGGAATTAATTTCTTCCAATACAATTGCTTTTTTTCCAATAATAGAATAAGCATTGGTTGGAAGTGTTTTTTGTTTGTTAATATATTTATCTACTAGTGGTTTTGTAAAATATAATAGTAAACAAGAGGATGCAATAAATACAATAAGCTGTATGATAATGCTATCTGTAATTAAACTTGTAACAGTAGCAAATAAAGCACCTATTGCTAACCAAAAAACTAAAAAACCTGTTGTAATTATTTCCAAAATAAAAAGTACTCCAGAAATAATTAACCAGACTTGCCACATAGATACATTCCTCCTTATACACAATCTACTAATATTATACTACAAAATCTGGAAAAAGTAAAGAGAAGCTTAGAAAAAAGAGGGAAAGAGGGACGGTCATAAAAATCCCTTTTTTTAGGGATTTTTATGACCGTCCCTCTTTCCCTCACTCGAAGAAAACTTATAAAAAATAAACAAGAAAGGTTTGCTAAATAATTCTTTTATGATATGATTATACTAATTTTAAAAAAAGAAAATGAAAAGAATAAAGGAGATAAAACATGAGCAAAAGAATGAAAGAAACAAAAGTAAATCGTAAGTGGAAGATTATTATAGGAGTAGTGATTGCCGTATTTCTTATTGCAATCATTGGTTTTATTATTTATATTGCACCAAACTATAGAAAAAGTAGTTTAGAAGGAAAAACAAATTTAATTATTAATAATAATAACGTAACAGAAAAACTAAAACATGATATTTATATGGACGAAAATAATGTAATATTCTTATCTTTTGATGATATTCAAAATTATTTTGACAAATATATCGAATATGACCAATCAAGTAAAAGATTAATTACTACATATGAAGATAAATTAGCCGTAATAATAGCTGGCGAAAATACAATGAACGTAAATGGAAAAGAAGAGAATTTAGAATCGTCTGTATTTGAAAAAGATGGAGAACTATACTTACCATTTTCAGAAATGAGTAAAAAAGTATATAATGCAGAATTAGAATATATTCCAGAAACTAAGAAAATTGTTGTTACGTCAGATGGAAGAGAAGTAAAGGAAGTAACAGCAAATAAAAAAGTGAATTTAAAATATAAACCTACTAATTTTTCTAGAACATTAGAAAAGATAGAGGAGTATGAAAATTTAACATATATTTCTGAATCAGAAAATTGGGTAAAAGTAAGAGTAAAAAATGGTAAAATTGGTTATGTAAAAAGAAAAGAAGTATCTAATCCAGAAATTGTACAAGAAGCAAAAAAAGACGAAACAAGAATAGACGGAAAAGTAAATTTATTCTGGGATTATTTTTCTATTAGTGCAGATGCACCAAATAGAAATGGAGAAAAATATGAAGGAGTAAATGTAGTCGCACCTACATTCTTTACCTTAGTAAAAGATGGAGATGGTGAAGTTAGAGATAATGTAGGACAAGCCGGAGAAGAATATATTAAATGGGCAAAAGAAAATGGATATGAGATATGGGCTGTAGTATCCAATACAGATGAAAGAAATATGATGGAAACAACTTCAAAAATCATGAATGATTATGAATTAAGAGAAAATTTAATTCATAATATTGTAACCTTGGCTGAAGAATATGATATTGATGGAATTAATATTGATTTTGAAAATATGAAAAAAGAAGATAAAGATTTATTTTCAAGATTTATTATTGAACTAACTCCTAGATTAAAACATTTAGGAAAAACTGTTTCAGTAGATGTAACTGCACCAGATGGATCGGATACATGGTCACTATGTTTTGATCGTAATGTAATTGGACATGTGGCAGATTATTTGATTTTTATGGCATATGATCAACACGGAAACGGAACAGATGCGGGGACAACTGCTGGATACGATTGGGTTGAGCTTAATGTAAAGAAATTTTTAAACCAAGAAGGCGTAAATTTTGATAAAATTATATTAGGAATTCCTTTATATACAAGATTATGGAGAGAAAAAGATGGAGAAGTAACAAGTAGAACAGTTAGTATAAAAGATATTTCAGAAGTATTACCAGATGATGTAACTCCAACATGGAATGAAGAGTTAAAACAATACTATGTGGAATACGAAAATAATGGACAAGTATGCAAAATGTGGTTAGAGGAAGAAAATTCAATAAGAGAAAAAATAAAATTAGCAAACGAATATAAATTAGCAGGAATTGCATTTTGGGAAAAAGATCGTGAACCAGAGGGAGAAGAATTCTGGAGACAGGTATCAGATGAGTTACATCAAGAGAATTCGTAATAAAAGAAACACCTTTTTCATATAAATATAAGACAAGATATATTTATATGAAGAAGGTGTTTTTTTGGAAATTGGTTACATGATGGAAATTAATAAAGAAGATGGAATAAAAAAGAAAATACAGTATATGCTATTTAACATATTTACAAAAGAGAAAGTACAAAGAATAGAAAACAAATGGATAGTAGAGATACGAAATCAGGAGAAAGGGAAGAAGATAGAAAGTTTAGATGTATTATTAAAAAAGTATAGAATAGAAACTTTAGTATTAGAAGAAAAATTAAATAAAAATCAAGAATTCAAAAATAAACTGTATTCTAAAGGTTATACGATATTAAATGGAAAAAAATTCATGAAATATGGAATCATTAAAATATTAGACTTTATTAGTAAACAAATGGAAATTCTAGTAAAGGAACAAGATGTTAGTATATTAATAAATGATATGGGAAGGATAGAGGAATATTATATAGAAGAAATTGCAAAGATTGTAAGAAGTGTAACAATTATAACAAATCATACCAATAAATTTCGTATCGTAGAAGAAAAATTATATGACGAATTTGGAATTGTATTAAATATTAATAATAATAAAAGAAAAGGATTAGCAAAAGCAAAAGTAATTATTAATTTTGATTTTCCAGAAGAGCTTATAAAACAATATCGTATTGCAAGAAATGCGGTTATCGTAAATTTAGAGCAAAATTTAGCAATAACGAGTAAACGATTTGAAGGAATTTTAATTAATGATTGGAAGGTAAGTTTTAAAGAAGAAAGATTGAATGATATACCAAAGAAAGGAGCGTTTAATCCAAACTATCTTTATGAAAGTGAATTAATCCAAATTCCTTTCATTGCAAAAGTAGAAGAAAAAATGAAAAAAGACCAAATAGAAATTAATTATTTAATTGGAAAAAATGGAAAAATTTCAAAGCAAGAATTCGAATTAGTAAAAAAATAAAATTAATACTTGACAAATGTAAAATATTATCTTAATATAGGTAAGAATTAAGAAAACCTTCGTTCTGTCGAAAGGAAAATTACCAAAAGAGGAGGAATACACGATGGGAGATAAGGAAATATTATTAACACAAGAAGGTTATGATAAAATTGAAAATGAATTAGAATATTTAAAAACAGAGAAAAGAGCAGAGATTGCAGAACGTATTAAAGTGGCTTTAGGATTCGGAGATTTATCAGAAAATTCTGAATATGACGAGGCCAAAAATGCACAAGCTGCAAACGAAGATAAAATATTAGAATTAGAAGCAAAATTAAGATATGCTAAAATTATTGATGAATCTGAAATTGATACTAAAACAGTTCAAATTGGAAATATCGTAAAAGTATATGATATGGAATTTGAAGAAGAAGTAGAATATACAATTGTAGGATCAACAGAAGTAAATCTTGCAGAAAATAAAATTTCAAATGAATCACCAATTGGTGCTGCTTTACTTGGAAAGAAGAAAAATGAAATTGTAACAGTAAATGCACCAGCAGGTATTATGAAATTTAAAATTTTATCAATAAAAAAATAGGAGAAAAAGGGGATAAACGATGTAAAAAAGAATAGTTATCCCCTTTTTGTTTGTTTTTATTGAAAAATAAGGAAAAGTTATGGTAAAATAAATTGTATTTCAGGTATAAATCAATCCTAAAAAGAATATACATGTATAGGGGGTTGATTTTATGGAATATGCAAAAGATAAAATTTTTGATATACATTATAATGAAAAGAAAAATACATTAGTATTAGGAAAAGAAAGGACAAGCTTTTTTTCAAGAATTTTTAAAACACATAAATTGATAAAAATTATTATTATGCTTACTGTAATTTTAAGTATTGCAAATATTTTATGTATTTATAATTTTTTTTCGATCTTATCGAAAATATAGTAATAAAAGGGAGAAGTAAATGGAAGTAGCAAATAAATGGAAAGATTATAAAATAATTGATATGGCAAATGGAGAAAAGTTAGAAGAGTGGGGAAATATAAGGTTAATAAGACCAGATCCTCAAATTATATGGAAACATAAAGAAAATCCAAAAGAATGGAAAACAGCAATGGCTAGATACCAAAGAAGTAAAACAGGGGGAGGAAATTGGGAATATTATAAACAAATTCCTAAAAACTGGAAGGTAACATATAAAAATTTAACTTTTAATATAAAGCCAATGGGATTTAAACATACTGGTCTATTTCCAGAGCAAGCGGTAAATTGGGATTGGATGATCGAAAAAATAAGAAATAGCAAAAAAGAAATAAAGGTGCTAAATTTATTTGCATATACAGGAGGAGCAACTGTGGCTTGTTTATCAGCAGGTGCATCGGTATGCCATGTGGACAGCTCGAAAGGAATGGTTACATGGGCAAAAGAGAATGTTATTTCTTCCCACTTAGAAAAAAGACCGGTAAGATTTATTGTTGACGACGTTGTAAAATTTGTACAAAGAGAAATTCGAAGAGGACATAAATATGATGCTATCATTATGGATCCTCCTTCTTATGGAAGAGGAGCAAATGGTGAAGTATGGCAGTTTGAAAACCAAATTAATGATTTAGTAGAATTATGTACACAAGTATTAGAAGAGAACCCTCTGTTTTTCTTAATTAATTCCTATACTACAGGAATTTCCTCAAAAGTATTAGAAAATATATTAAGAATTCAAATTCAGAAAAAGGGAAAATTTAACTCAGGAGAAATTGGTCTTCCAATGGAAAATTCAAAAATAGTATTACCATGTGGAATTTATGGTCGTTGGGAGGCATAAAAATGGAGAAATTAAAAGTAATTTACGAAGATAATCATGTAATTGTAGTAGAAAAGCCTGTTAATATTCCATCACAGGGAGATAAAACAGGAGATGTAGATATGCTAACCATTATAAAAGAATATTTAAAAGAAAAGTATCAAAAACCAGGAGATGCCTATTTAGGATTAGTACATAGGCTAGATAGACCAACCGGTGGAGTAATGGTATTTGCCAAAACTTCAAAAGCGGCAGCAAGATTAAGCGAGCAAGTAAGGGAAAAGCAAATACATAAAAAATATTTATGTATTGTAGATGGAAAATTAGAAAAAGAAGAAGATCGCTGGACTGATTTTTTGCAAAAGAATGAGAAAACCAATACGAGTAAAGTAGTAAGTAAAACAGCTAAATATGCAAAAGAAGCTATTTTAGAATACAAAGTATTAAAATATGAAGAAGAGATCAATTTGTCTGTAGTAGAAGTGGATCTTTATACAGGAAGACATCATCAAATTCGTGTTCAATTTGCTTCAAGAGGACATAGTCTTTATGGAGATCAAAAATATGGAACAAGAGGAAGAGGAAAACAATTAGCTTTATGGGCATATGAATTAAGTTTCGTTCATCCAACTACAAAAGAACAATTGGTGTTTCATTCCATACCAGAAAAAACAAAATCGTGGAAAATATTAGAAGGAATTATTGAAGATTAAATTCAATAATTTCTTTTTTTGCTCCAAGCTAGAGATGTTTATAATAAATATTAAGAATAACTTTATGAAAATAGTAAAATATTATATGAAAAAATAGAAGGCGAAATATGTCATAAAAAAAGATCAATTTGTATTTATTTTATATTTTTTATAGAAATAAAAGGTAAGATAATTTACAGAAGGAAGTTAGAGAAAATGGTAGATAAAATATGTAATTGGTTAGTAAAAAAAATGCAAAAATCTATGCCAGATATTGATGAGGAAAAAGCAGAAATCATTAATTATGGACTTCAAAATTTAATTGGAGAATTGCCGAAATTTTTTATTCTAATTATAATAGCTTATTTATTAGGGATTGGAAATCTAACAATATTATCCTTCTTCATTATATTACCCTATAGAGCAGTATCAGGAGGTTTTCATTTACATACACATTTAGGATGTATAATATGTACAACTTGTATGTATTGTGGAAATGTATTGTTAAGCCAATATATTACAATAGAACCATTTACACTTAGAATTGCTTTAGTAGGAGTGGTATGGCTATTTGGAATGTTTATGATAAAACTATATGCACCGGCAGACACAGAAAATGTTCCAATATTAAGAAAAAAGGATAGAAAGAAAAAGCAAATTTTATCCTATATTATTTTAACAATTAGTCTTAGTCTTTCTTTAATCATAAAGGATCATATTATTTCTAATATGATTATATTCGGAATGCTAATTCAAACCATAACAATTACAAGATTTGCTTACAAAATAACGAAAAATAAATATGGTTATGAACTATATGAAAGTGGAGAATTAGTATTATAGGTTTGACTAATAACAAGATTTTATACTGGCCAGAAAAATCTGTTGTTAAATAAGAAAAAAAGAAGGGAGAAGATATTATGTTAAAAATGTTAGCAAAAATGGCAGAAAAATATGCAAAAGCAACAAACACAGCGTGCATTATATTTGGATTAATCCATCAACCAAAAATGCCAAAATCTTTAATTAAAAAAGATTAAAAATGAATAACTCAAAATTACAGCAAACGAATCGAGTTAAAATAAAAAAATAAAAACGACGACATAAAAATAGAGCAAGAGCTCTATTTTTTTGAATAAACAAAGAACCTCACAAATGATAAAAATATTTGTGAGGTTCTTTTAATTAGATTCATAAAATTTAATTAATATAAATTTCTAATTGTTGAGTAAAAAATTCATCATTTTTGGTAGTAAATAAACTAAGATTTGTATGCTTATTTAAAATTTTATTTACTTCCCATAAACCAAGCCCAGTATTATGTTTTTTTGTAGTATAAGCTTTTTCAAAAATTTTGGAAGTATCTACATCTTTGTTAGAATAGGTATTTTCAATAATAACGAGTTGTCTATGGTTTTTAGCATCCATTCGGAAAACAACATTAATGATTTTTTTATCACATTCTCGTGCAGCTTCAATACTATTATCTAATAAAATTCCTAAAATTCTTGTAAATTCATAAGTGGTTATTTTTAATTGATTTAAATCTAAAAAAACTTCTAGATTAATTGTAATATTTTCAGAATCTGCTTTATGGTATTTAGAAGCTAGAATACTAAAGATAGAGGGATTATTAATGGTATTTGGATTTAAAGAAGCTAAGTTATTAACACTTTGACAATCTTTTAATAAATCTTTATAAAATACTTTTAGCCCTTCCATATCTTCAGAAGCAACATAACCGTCCAATTGCTTGCACAATATTATTAAAATCATGTTTAAATGCACGAATATTATCATGTAAAATACCAAGAGTTTTATTATATAATTGTAGGTTTTCAATATCCTGGTTTGCAATTTCTAGTTTATATGTTTTAGATAAAGTATGTAGACTAACAAAGAAATAGGCAAGCAGGATTAACATACTAAGAAG
>DVNH01000056.1 GCA_018714565.1 Candidatus Merdicola faecigallinarum
TTTAAAGATACAATTTTATAAGTTTCGCTTTTTGTTCCATTATGTCCCTTTTGTTTTACAACTTCTTTTCCTGCTTCCATTGTTGGATCATCTGTATATACTGTTTTGGTTGGAATACTTCCTGTAATTGTTGATTTGATTTCAATATCATATTCTACTTCTTCTCTTTTTCCAAAAATATCAATTTTTGCAATTCCTCCACTTACCGAAGATTGTATTTTTATCGGATAGTTTCTTGTGTTCTTAAATTTAAAATCTTGTGATCCATACACTACAGTAGCATCTCTTCCTGCTTTTACATAAGATGGAACAAATTGATGGTTTCTTCTACTTACAATTTCTAGATTAGCATAAATAACAGCATTATATAAAGTAGAACTAATCTGGCATATTCCTCCCCCTAAACCATCTACTACTCTACCATTTTCATATACCTTTGCTTCTTTATAACCTGCTGCGATCGTTCTTTCTCCTACTACCTTATTATAGGAAAACGTTTCCCCTGGCATAATTACTGTTCCATTAATTTTATTAGAAGCTAATCTTAAATTTGTTGTTCTTGCAGTATCTCCTGCATTATATTTGGTAGAGAAAGTTGCTAAACGATTTGGAAAAGCTTCCGAACCAATCTGGTCTGTCGTAACTTTTGGTTTCGTTATTTTTAACGGAATAATGTATTCCTCTTTTTTCTCTTTTAACATATTTTTTATCTCATCTAAAGATATTGCAAACTCTACTCCATCTACATGTGGATATACTTGAAATGGATTACTTGTATAATATGCATCTTTTGCTTCTTTATAAATCTGCTCGTATATTTTATCAATATTTATTTCTTCTGGACTTTTCATTTCTGTCGGAATTTCAATTTCATAATTCTCTTGGTTCATATCTGCTAACTTTTCGGTAATTTCTGTTTTTAATTCCTCTTCTTTTACCATAATTCCTTCTTTTCCAGAGGTAATAATTAAGTTTTCACCTTCTATATAATAATCACTCTGTTTCATTGCTCCCGGAATAGCGCCATTGATATTAGCAAGTTGTTGTTTCCATCCTTCGTCTTGATATGAAATATTCATTGGAAGATGTTTTTTCTGTATTTTAGTTTGAATCACATCAAAATTATTTTTAAAAATATTACTATTTCTTCCTATTTGATATGCTTTCTCTATACTTTCTTCTACCTGAAATCCAATCCCCATTTGTTCTATAGGAATCGTTGTTTGATAATCTTGGTATCGAAAAGTAATACTTTTTCCCTTCTTTTCTTCCGTTTTTCTGTTCAAAAGACTAATTGCTTCTTCTTTTTTTAAATTTGAAATATCAATATTACCTAAAAAAACTCCATCTGCTATCTTATCTTGATTTTGATGAATGATTGCAAAAATCATACTAAATATTAATAATATAATAATCAGTAAACATATGCAACTAGAAATGACAATGGTCTTTTTTGATATTTTTTTCTTTTTTTGTGTTTCTTCTTCCATTTTCCCCCCTCTTATTTCTCAATATATATACATAGTATATTGTATCATATTCCATTTTTTTTTACAATATGATTTCTTTTTATGTATTTGTTCCTTTGTAGACAAACTAAAAGTTTTTATTATATAATGTCAAAAAAGGAGGATTCTTATATGCTTGGTAATATGATCGCAAGAATTCGAAGAGAAAAACATATGACAAAACAAGAAATCTCAGGTCTTACTAATATCAATATTGGTCATCTAACCCATATCGAGAAAGGAAATCGAAATCCTAGTCATAAGGCTTTAAAATTAATTTGTAAAGCTTTTAATATTCCATATCAACCTTTAATGTATATGTATGATAAAACATTAAATGATGAGCAGAAGGCTTCCCGGAATGATTTCACATTTTTCTTATGATCATATATTAGCAATTGAAGACCTTGCAAATGGATTGGATTTTGTCGAATGTCCCTCTCATATACCTTCTGCTTCCATTGCCGTAAAAATTTCCGATGATTCTATGTTGAACTCTTTCGATTATGGCACTTATGCTTATGTTGAATTAAATTCTCCTCTTGTTTTAGGAGACATTGGACTTTTTAAATACAATGGAAAAATGTTGCTTAGAACTTACACTGAAAAAAATAGAAGACCAATCTTAAAAGCGGATAATAAGGATTATTCTGATATCGAAGTCGGCTATCATGATGAATTTTTTATCATTGGCAAAGTAATTCAATAATTAAAAATATCCTACTTACATTTTATAAGTTTTTTTAAAAATTTTTGTAAAAAAGTATTGAATATTGTTTCATTTAATAATATAATACTAGTGATAATCAAAAGATAAATAAGGAGATAGGCTATGGAGTTAACAAAGAATATATTTTTCAATACAGATAAATTAGTAGAAGGAGCTAATGTAAAAATATCTTATACAGGAAAATTCTTTCAAGAAAACTGTTCTGATGTTTATATTCATTATGGTTTTGGTTTATTATGGGAGAATGTAAATGAAATCAAAATGGAAAAAACAGAATTAGGTTTCCAAACAGAGTTAACTTTAAATGGTGCCGATTCTTTAAATTTTTGCTTTAAAAATGCAAATAATGAATGGGATAACAATGACGGAAATAATTATATTTTTCCTATCGAACAAGTATGTACTGATTTAGTTGTAACAAATGAAGACAATTCTTTGGTAAAACCAAGACGTCTTCGTAAATCATATATTTTAAGTAAAAAAATTCGTTTAGCAGTATATAAAATTATTTCTTACTTACCAAGATTAATTTCTGGTAATTATAAAAGAAAAGTAGATAACGAGAATTAATAAAAAAACAATAAAACACGGTAGATAAATCTACCGTGTTTCTTAATTTATAACCCATCCTCCGTTAATTGATATAATTTGTCCTGTTGTGTATTTATCTTCAATAAGCCATTCTACACATTTTGCAATATCCTCTGGTTTTCCTATTTTTTCTAAAGGAATTTCCTCTACAATTGCTTTTTTTTCTTCTTCTGTTAAATGTGAATTCATCTGAGTTTCAATTATTCCAGGAGCAACTGAATTTACTCTTATTCCTGATGGACCAAGTTCTTTTGCTAGCGCTTTTGTAAGTCCATCCATTCCAGCTTTTGAGATTGAATATAATACTTCTAAAGATGCTCCTACCATTCCCCATATAGAAGAAATATTAATAATACATCCTTCTTTTCTTGCAATCATATTTTGAACCACTTCTTGACTCATTACAAATGCAGAATATAAATTTACATTTATTATCTGATTCCATTTTTCGTCTGTAATATCTGTAAATAACCCATACTCCGAAATTCCCGCATTATTAATTAAAATGTCTACTTTTTTATATTTATTTAAAGCAAATTGTACTAGTTTTTTTGCATCATCTCTACAAGAAAGATCCGCTTTTAAAAAATCTATCCCAATTCCTTGTTCTTCTAATTCTTTTTTTAGACTCTCGGCATCTTCTTTTGAAGTATGATAATTTGCAACCACCTGATATCCTTTTAAACTTAATCGTTTAGCAATTTCTCTACCGATTCCTTTAGAAGCACCAGTAACTATTACTACTTTTTTTTCCATATAGATTTCTCCTTAAATTATCGATTTTACTATTACCTTTCTTTTTTCCTTCATCATTCTATCATTTTTTAAATACAAAAACAAAGAGTTAGACAAGTCTACACAAGCCTAACTCTAAGTATTATGGAGCCACTTGTCCGATTTGAACGGACGACCTACTGATTACAAGTCAGTTGCTCTACCAGCTGAGCTAAAGTGGCATATTATTTGGTGACCCGTACGGGAATCGAACCCATGTCTCCGCCGTGAAAGGGCGATGTCTTAACCGCTTGACCAACGGGCCTTAAAGAAATAAATACTAAATTTGCATTTAGTATTTATTTGGTGAGCTATCCGCGACTCGAACGCGGGACAACTTGATTAAAAGTCAAGTGCTCTACCACCTGAGCTAATAGCCCAAATAATATTCACTGCAATCACAATGCTTCTATATATTACTATATTTTTTTTACAATGTCAATATTTTTTTTAATTTTTTTCATTTTTTTTGCAATTTTTTGTTATTATTCTTTTTTAAGTTCCTTTTATCGTATTTTTAATCTATCAGTTCTAATTCAAATCAATTAGAACTGATAGACTTTTCTATTTATTATTTATTTTTACATTTTTTCGCTTTATTATTCTTTATTCAATTCTTCTACTAACTCTTCAACATTAATTCCATGTACCATACATGCTTCTTCTAATGTTTCTTCTCTCGATGCTGGACATCCTAAACAGTGCATTCCTGCATTTAATAAAATTTCTGCTTTATCTGGATTTGTTTCTAATAATTCTCCTATTTTCATTGTTTTTTCTATTTTCATTTTATATACCTCCAAAACATTTTTAAATATTTTATCACATTTTTTATAAAAAGTATAGACAAATTATCTTTTTTATTGTACCATACATTCCATAAAAGGTAGGTGAGCGCTATTAACCACTTATTAAATTTATTTCTTTTCTTTTTTATCATTCATTCTTTTACAATTTTTTATACATTATATTTATTTTTTCATTCTAAAATTTTTCAAAATGAGCAAGGTTATAAATTGTTAAAAAAATCACAAAATTTTAAGTCTTAGGAGGATTTTTATGTGTAAAAACTCTCTATTATTTATTAAACTCTTTTTCTTTCTTAGTTTTAGTTTTATCTATTGTTTTATTGGTTTTATTCTATTTTTTCCTATATTAAGAGCAACATCTGTTTTATTTCCTTACAGTATTCATCCATTTGATTTTTGCATATCTTATCCCGTATTTTGGAAGAATTTTAAAATATGCTTTGTCCTTTTCTATTTTTTCTCTTCTCTTATTTACTCTAAAATCTTCACTCGTTTTCTTTTTTCAAAAATAAAATTTTCTTCTACTATTTCTAATATTTCTCCTCATTCCAGTTCTAATCCTAATTTAAATCTTTTAATCGGAAAAATAATTAATTCTAATCAATATATTCGTATTGGTGAAAAATCACTTTATCAAAATATCTTAATTACAGGTACAATTGGTAGTGGCAAAACAAGCTCTGCTATTTATCCTTTTGCCGAACAGTTAATTTCATATGAGTGTAATCATCCAGATAAAAAACTTGGAATTTTATGTTTAGACGTAAAAGGAAACTTTGTAGATCAAATAAAAAACTATGCCACTCAATTTAATCGTGATTCTGATCTCATTATTATTGGCCTGGACTCTTCTGAAACTTATAATCCATTGGATAAGCCTAATTTAAAGCCATCTGTACTTGCTAATCGTTTAAAAACAATTCTTACTCTATTTTCCCCCAATAATTCTGAATCTTATTGGCTTGATAAAGTAGAAGAAATTTTAGCAGAAGCAATTAAGCTTTGCAGACTTTATAACAACTCTTATGTTACTTTTGAAGAGATTCATAAATTAATTAATGATAAAACCTACTATACACAAAAAATTGAAACATTAAGGTATTCTTTTCTTCAAAATCAACTATTAGAATCACAGATTTATGATCTTCTTTCTGCTATTAATTTCTTTGAAAAAGAATTCTTCTCTTTGGATGATCGAACCAATGCTATTTTAAAATCTGAGATTACTCGTATCACAAATTGTTTTATTTCCGATTATGAAATTCTAAAATTATTTTCTCCCCCTCAAAATAAAATTACTTTTTATGGGTTTGAAGATCTATTAAAATCTGGAAAAATTGTAGTACTTTCTATGAATCTTGCACAATATCGAAATTTATCCAAAATTATTGCTTCTTATCTTAAATTAGATTTTCAAACAGAAGTAATGCAACGATTAAAAACGGAACCTTCTACTACTATGAGACCCGTTTGCTTTATTTGTGATGAATATCATGAATATGTAACAAGTACCGATAGCGATTTCTTTGCTCAGAGTAGAGAATCAAAATGTATTAATATTGTTGCTACCCAAAGTTACTCATCTTTGCTTCACACGCTAAACAATGAATATACCGTAAAGGTAATCATTCAAAACTTAATTAATAAACTTTGGTTCCGATCAGATGATATTTATACAATTGAATCTGCTCAAAAATTAATTGGAAAGGAGGAAAAAGAAAAACGATCTACTACCATTGCTGAAAATGCTAGAGAAACGAATTATAGTTATTTTTTGCATGGATTTCATTCTCAAAATTCTAATCTTTCTGAAAGTATCAATACCTATTATCAAACAGATTACATTTTCGATGTAAATACTTTTACACAAAATCTTGAAACATTCTCTTGCATTGCATTTTTATCCGATGGGAATAAAATTTTACATCCTTGTAAGTTAAAAATGATTCCTTATTTTGAAAAAATGAAATCATAATTATTTTACTCACTCATATTTTTTTAATTTTAACAAAATCATTTTAGAAAGGAGTTCCTATGAAAAAAAAATTATATTTTGTTTTATTTCTTTTTTTCTTTATTTCTATTATTTTAATAATTCTATTTCCAACAAATTCTTTCGCTGCCGATCCTAAAATTGTTTCAAAGTTAAATAATGCTTTTGAAGACATTGAAGGGTGGATTATAAAAATATCTACTCCTGCTGCAGCAGTTGCAGTAGGTACTGGCATTTTTATGAAAAAGTTTAGTTTTGGAGATGAAGAACGAATTCGCCTTGGAAAAAAATTAGTTCGTAATGCTCTATTCTCTTATGGTTTTATTTTAGCAATTGATTTGATCTTAGCTGCTATTAAAGCTTTAATTGGATAAGCAAATCATCCTCGCTACATCTACAGATTGCTTTGCAATCACACAGACTAGAGAAACTTAATCTTTTTGCTCCAGAAAAATCTGACAATTTTTTCTATGCAATAAGAAAAGTGGCTTCGCCACATGTACAGATTGCTTCGCAATCGCACAGACTATGTAACTTAACCTTGTTACTCCAGAAATTTCTGACGAAATTTCCTACGTAATAATAAAAGGAGTGATCCCGTGGAAATCGATAGTACTCAATTAACCGATTTAATTACAGGTACATTAAATGAAATAATAGACAATTTATTTTCTTCTATTAGTAATAATATTTATTCTATTATGGATGATATTACATTTATTAGTGAACAAATATTATCCGATCCTAATTTTCAAAAAATATTAGGATCTTCTAGTTCGGATGGCATCTTATTGATTGCCAACTCTCTTCTACTTGGATTTATTATTTATTATGCAATTAGACTATTTTTTTCTTATTATCATCAATCTCAAATCCAAAGACCTTATCAATTTTTAGTTCGCATTTTCCTTATTGGAATTTTTATGAATTCATCTTATTTCATTTGTGAAAAAATTATTGCTTTAAACCACATTCTTTCTTCTTCTATTCGTAATCTAGGAGAGATTTTATTTCAAAAAAGTATTTGTTTTTCCTCTTTAATTTCAGAACTTAATGCAATTATTAATATTCAAAGTCAAAATTTTGATCTTTTTTCTTTTGATGGCATCTTAAAATGCTTATGCTATTTCGGACTCGTTAATTTACTTTTTTCTTATTCTCTTCGCTATATTATGGTTCAGGTATTTGTGTTAATTTGCCCATTTTCTATTTTATCTCTTAGCATTTCTTCCACTACTTGGTTTTTTAAAGCCTGGTATAAAACTTTCTTTTCTTTATTAATTCTTCAATCTTTTATTGCAATTATTCTACTTATTATTTTCTCTTTTAATTTTAACGAAAATCTTATTTCAAAGTTTCTTTATATTGGTGGTTTATATTCTCTTATCAAAGCAAATCTTTATATAAAGGAATTAATTGGTGGAATTTCTACTGAATTTACTGTTAATTTAACCAATATCAAAAATTTATTAAAAAGTTAGGAGCTTTTCATGTTTATCTTTCCTCAAAATTATAATTTTAAAAATAAATTTCTAGGTTTTATTGAATATAGTACTATCTTTTTTAATCTTATATGGGATTTATCCATTTACTTTTTATCTAGTATTTTGTTCCACAATTTTAATTTCAAGATGTGTTTTTGCATTATCTTTTGCTTTCCAATTTTTCTTTTTAGTTTAATTGGCTTTCATCATGAAAATATTTTGTATGTATTTCATTATCTTATAAAATTTTTTATCAATCGAACAGTTTATTTATACCGAAAATACTAAACTTTTTTCCTCTTTTTTCCCCAATATTCTACTTGTTTTTTATTGTAAAAAAATTTTAACAATGCTATAATAGTCTATGAAATTCTTTGCACTTAGGGGGAAAATCATGAAGTTAGAACAAAATGATTGTTATTTTTTATTTTCAAATACAAATATTCCAGATGTTTTTTTTACAGAATATCTATCACAGTCAAGTGGTGATTCTATTAAGCTTTATTTATATTTACTTTTCTTATCTAAATATAATAAAGATGTAAAAATAAATGATCTTTCTAAAAAATTGAATCTTCCTTTTAAAACGATTCAAGAATCTTTAAAATATTGGGAAGATTTAGGAGTTATTACAAAAAAGCAAACGGGATATATTTTAACAGATTTACAAGAAAAAGAATTACATCATTTATATACTCCAAGACTAACTTCATCTCCTGAAGTTTCTTGTCAAAATGAGAAAAATCAATATCGAGCAAAAGCAATAGAGGAAATCAATAACTCTTGCTTTCAAGGAGTTATGTCTCCTTCTTGGTATAATGACATTGATTTATGGTTTAATAAATTTGGATTTGACGAACAAGTTATGATTGCCTTATTTAAGTACTGTTTTGAACGTTCTGCTTTACATAGAAATTATGTTCAGACTGTTGCAGAAGGATGGTCTAAAAATAACATTAAGAATTTCACAGATCTAGATAACTATTATCAAAAACAAGAAAAGGTTCATCAAATCAAAAAGAGTATTACAAAGAAACTAGGTTTCTCAAGGCCTTTAACACAATATGAAAACGCTTATATAGAAAAATGGGTAATTGATTTTAATTATAATATGGATATTATTGAAATTGCTTTAAAGAAAACAACTTCAAAAGCAAATCCTAATTTTGATTATTTGGATAAATTAATCTCTGATTGGCATGATAGAGGATTCCAATCTGCAAATGATATTCATTCTTTCCTATCATCTTTTAAACAACAACAAAAGAATATAAAAGAATTAGAAAAGAAAAATAATTATAATAGCTATGAGCAAAGAAATTACGAAAATTTAGATTCTTTATATGCGAATTAACAAATTGGGGGTTTTCTATGTCAACAAATATTCTAAAAGATCTATTGAAAGAATATGAACAAAAGAGATTAACTTCTCAAAGAAATTTAGAGAAGAAAAAAGAAACACTTTTTTCTTCTCATCCTGAATTAAAAGAAATTGAAGAAAAATTAAATCAATTTGCAATAAAAAGTATTCAATCACTATTAAATAATAAAGAAGATTATCAACAGGACAATTTTCAATTAAAAATAAAAGAGTTACAAGAAGAAAAAGCTAGAATCTTAAGAACTCTTTCTTTATCAGAAAAAGATTTACAACCAGAATATGAATGTTCTCTATGTCAAGATACAGGTTATATTATGCAAGGAGAAAAAACAGTAATGTGTTCTTGCTTAAAACAGAAATTAATTGATATTTCCTATAATCAATCTAACATTCGTAATCTAGATATCGAAAATTTTTCAAACTTTCGTTTTGATCTTTATTCTAATGAAAAAAATCCTGAAAAGTATAATTCTGATATTTCTCCTCGTGAGAACATGAAACGTATAAAAAAAATTGTAGACGACTTTATTATCCATTTTTCAGAAAGAGACGAAAAAAGTCTTTTATTTACTGGAAATACTGGACTTGGAAAAACTTTTTTGTCAAATTGCATTGCTAAAGAAATGATGGATCAAGGAAAAATTGTAATATATCAAACAGCACCATCTATGTTAAATACTATGATTGATTATCGATTTGGAAAAAAAGAGGTTTCCATCGATTTTTATGATAATATTATGAATTCAGACCTTCTTATTATTGATGATTTAGGGACGGAATCTACTAATAATATTAAAAGTACAGAATTATTTAATATTATAAATACTCGTTTACTTAACCAAGTAAAAACAATAATCTCTACTAATTTAACATTACAAAACTTATTTTCTATCTATGATGAACGTATCGTATCTAGAATTGTTGGAAACTATAATATTTGCAGATTTTTTGGCGATGATATTCGTTTTCATATGAATAGAAACAAACATTAATGATATGCAATCATAACCACCAGTAAAACTGGTGGTTTGCTCTTAGCCTAGAAGGCTTTTATACTGGCACTTCTGGGCTTAAGCCCTACTGAACGGTTTCGCCAACCGCATTTCTTTTTCAGGCTACCACTTAAGTGGTCCTAGACCTTTTTTTATTTTTCTTTCTTTCTCTTTTTCTTCTCTCTCAAATGGATCTACATATTCTTTGATACTTATTTGGTCTGTTGCTATATCTTCTTGTAATTGTTTTTTGATGTATTCTTCTATTTCTTTTTTATTTTTGCCTACTGTATCCACATAATAGCCTCTACACCAAAAGTGCCTATTTCCATATTTGTACTTGTAATTTGCATGCCTATCGAATATCATCAAGCTACTTTTCCCTTTCAAATACCCCATTATGCTTGCTACACTATATTTTGGCGGAATACTAACTAGCATATGTATATGGTCTGGGCATAATTCTGCTTCTATTATTTCTACTCCTTTCTGTTCACATAATCTTCTTATTATTACCCCTATATCTTTTCTTATTTTTCCGTATATTTCCATCCTTCTATATTTTGGTGCAAATACTATATGATATTTGCAATTCCAAGTACTATGTGCTAAACTATTTTTGTCTTTCATGACAAATTCCTCCTTTTTGATTTTTATTTGCGGCTGGCGAACCACATTTATTATATCAAAAGGAGGAATTTTCTTACTCATAGCTAGAAGCTTTTAGAACCCCCTGTAAAACAGGGGGTTTTCATTATCCAATAAAAAAATGATCCAATTAAATTGGATCATTTTTTATTTTTATTCTTCTTCCTCTTTTTCTTCAGGATCAATTGTTTCTATACTTACTACTTTGCTTCCATCATTTGTTCTCATTAATGTAACACCTTGTGTTGCTCTACCTAGGACACTAATTTCATTTACTTTCATACGAATAATATTTCCATTGTCTGTAATTAGCATAACATCATTATCATCATTTGTTAGTTTAACACCAACAATTTTTCCAGTTTTAGGAGTAATTTTATATGTGATAACTCCACTTCCTCCTCTATTTTGTACTCTATATTCGTCTAATTCTGTTCTTTTTCCAAATCCATTTTCTGTAATAGCAAGTAAAGTTTCTTTACTTCCGGAGATAATTGATTCCATACCAATCACAACATCTTGATCTTTTAATCGAATTCCCATAACACCTTGGGCTGTTCTTCCCATTGGTCTAACATCTTTTTCATCAAATGTTATACACATTCCGTTTTCTGTTACCAAAACAACATTATCTTCTCCATCTGTTAAACGAACTCTTATTAATTCATCATTTTCTTTTAATGTAATTGCTTGTAGTCCAGTCTTTCTTGCTGAATTATATTCTGTTAAAGCTGTCTTTTTTATTAAACCATTCTTAGTTGCCATTAATAAATATTTTCCTTCAGCAAAATTTTGAATTGGTATAACTGCAGATATTTTTTCGCCATTGTCTAGACTTAATAAGTTTACAATAGCAGTTCCTTTTGCTGTTCTTCCTGCTTCTGGAATCTCATATCCACGTAAACGATATAGTTTTCCTTTATTGCTGAAGAATAAAATCGTATCATGAGTAGATGCTGTAAAGATTTGTTTTACGAAATCTTCTTCTCTTGTTGCAATACCAGTTATTCCTTTTCCACCTCTTCTTTGGCTCTTATAAGTATCAATTGGCATTCTCTTGATATAACCAAAATGAGTTAAAGCAACTACACATTGTTCTTCTTTAATTAAATCTTCTACGTCAAATTCCCCTTCTGCTGCTTTTATTTTTGTTTTTCTCTCGTCTCCAAATTTTTCTTTAATTTCTATTAATTCTTCTTTAATAATATCAAAAACTAATTTTTCACTATTTAATATATCTCTTAAATGTGCTATTAATTCCATTAATGATTGATATTCCTCTTCTATTTTTTCTCTTTGCAATCCAGATAATGTTTTTAATCTCATATCTAAAATTGCTTGTGCTTGAATATCAGTTAATCCAAAGCGATCCATTAATTTTTCTTTTGCATCATCATAAGAAGAACGAATAATATTAATTACTTCATCAATATTATCTAATGCAATTTTTAATCCTTCTAAAATATGTGCTCTTGCTAGTGCTTTATCCAATTCAAATTGTGTCCTACGAAGAATTACAGTTTTTCTATGATCAATATAATAATCTAAACATTGTCTTAATGTTAAAATTTTAGGTTCTCCATCTACTAGAGCTAGCATAATGATACCAAAAGTATCTTGCATTTGTGTATTTTTATATAATTGATTCAATACAACTTGTGCATTTGCATCTCTTTTTAATTCGATTACAATTCTAACTCGATCATTTCTGTCAGATTCATCTCTTAAATCTGAAATTCCTTCAATTCTTTTTTCTCTTACTAATTTTGAAATATTCTCAATTAATTTTGCCTTGTTTACTTGATATGGTAAAGAAGTAACAATAATTCTTTGTTTATTTCCGCTCATTTCTTCAATTTCAGCTTCTGCTCGAACTGTAATTTTTCCTCTTCCTGTTTTATATGCCTCCCTGATTCCTTCTCTACCTAAAATAATTCCTTCTGTTGGAAAATCAGGTCCTTTTATTTCTTCCATTAACTGCTCATCTGTTACATTATCTTCATCAATAATACGTATAATTCCATTAATAACTTCTGTTAAATTATGTGGAGGAATATTGGTTGCCATTCCTACTGCAATTCCAGAAGAACCATTTACTAAAAGATTTGGAATTCTTGCTGGTAATACCGTTGGCTCTTGCAAACGTTCGTCATAGTTTGGCATAAAATCTACTGTGTTTTTTTCAATATCTGTTAACATATACTCTGATATTTTTGACATTCTTGCTTCTGTATACCTCATTGCTGCAGCTCCATCTCCATCAATTGAGCCAAAGTTTCCGTGTCCATCAATCATCATATATCTTAAAGAGAAATCTTGTGCCATTCTTACCATTGCATCATAAACAGAAGAATCTCCATGTGGATGATATCTTCCCAAAACCGAACCTACTGTATTAGCGCATTTTCTATATGGTTTATCTGGTGTAATTCCGTCTTCGTGCATTGCATATAGAATTCTTCTATGTACTGGTTTAAAACCATCTCTTACATCTGGTAATGCACGTTGAACAATAACGCTCATTGCATAGTCGATATATGCTGTTCTCATTTCTTTTTCTATGTCTCTTTCGATAATTTTTCCATCTGGTCTATCCATTTTTTTCCCTCTTTCCCTTTTTTGCATCTATTGCTATTATACTAAAACGGTAAAATTTTTGCAAGGAAAATGCCCGAAAAAACTAGGGAAATCTCTTATTTTGCCAATGCTTTTATTGCATTTATTTGATTTTCTGTGAGTTCAAACACCTGTCCGTTATTTTTTATCAATTGATGCATATTTTGTATCTCTCTAGCTCCTTTTATTAAATTTTCTAATGGAATTATTTTTTTCATTTCTTTTTCTAATTTTTGCATTTCTTTTTCCATTCCATCAAAATTTTTTTGCATATAATAACTTCTCCAATTATTTGATAATGTTTGAATTGTTTCAACTGATTTTATTTGTTCTGTCATCATATTCTCTATATTACTACTTACATTATCTAAAATAATATTTTTTCCTTGCTTTATAACATTTACTATATTGGGACTAAGAAGATTATTTTGACTACATTTATCTAATACGGTATCTATTACATTCGATAACGTTTCAATAATTCCACCCTTTTCAACAGCAGCTTGTACTTGGGATATATTCTCAAATTCTCCTGTCACAATGCCTATTGCACTTTTTCCTAAATCAACAGCATTTTCGATCGTCTTATCTATTCCTTCCTGAAAACCCTCTTGCACCAAAGTGTCTTTTATTTCAATTACCTCATTTTCAATAAAATCTGGTAACAAAAAACGAATTCCCATATCCATTGCCGTATTGATAACCTTTCCTATTCCGCTTTCTAGAAAAGCTTTTTGTTCTTTCTCTATTTCTAAATTAGAATTTTGTTGATTCAATTCTAAATCCATTTTTTACTCTCCTTTTATTTATTATTTTCTATGAGTTTATTAAAAATATCTCCTTCTTCCTCTTTAAAACATCTTATCTTTCTATGAGTAACTTTTCTTATAGTACTTTCTTTTTTCTTTTGCTTTATTCTTCCTAAAATTCTATAATCAGAAAAAATATTTTTTATTAATTGATAATGAATAGAAGTCACTTGGTATTTATTAAAAACAAGAGAAAACTTTTTCATTTCTAATCTCATTTTTTCTCGATAAATTTGTAACAAATCATTTGCTTTTTTTATTCCTAATAAATCCGGTTCTATTACCATAATTAATTCATCACTTTGCAATAATATCTCTTTTCCATATATAGATAAATATTCATTTGAAATATCAATGATAATAAAATCATACTCATTTATTAAATTTAAAAATTTTATTACAAATTCTTTTTGAGCTGGTTCATTAAAAAGTCGAAAAAAACTTTTACTATCAGATAGTAATTCAACATTCTTTTTTATTTTTAAAATAAACTTTCTTTTATCTTCTTTTTCTCGTCTGGAATTTCTTTTTTGATTTAAAAAAATATGAATACAAGGATGTATAAGATCAAAATCAATGATTAAAATTTTTTTATTTGAATTAATTTTTTGAATAAAAAAAATAATAAAACTAGTCTTTCCAACTCCTCCACTTCCTAAAACTGTTATTACTTTACTCTCTTTCTGTTTTTTTATTTCATTGTCCTTTTGCTTTATAAGTTTTTTTGTTTCTTCTTTTTCTTGTATGTATTCCCTTATAGCTTCTTCATTTCTTATTTTAACTTTTTTGCTTATTTCTGGTGATAAATCTTTTAATTGAAATTTCATCATATTTTGTACAAGTAAAACAATTTCTATTTTTGGATTTATTTGTAATATTTTTTCTACTAATTCTTCCCAAGTTATTTCTCCCCAAATTCTTTCTGATATCAAAATCTCATCAACTTCTGAATTAATTTCTAAAAATTCTATAATTCCTTCTCTATATTGAATATCTTTTGATACTATCTGTATTTGATCTTTTTCTTTTAATTTTTTATTTAACTTCTCACTTCCAATTGCAGTTATAATTTTCTTCATTAAAAACTCCTTCCAAAATAATTCTTTTTTCTATTTCCGAAGAATCAATTTTAGTTAAAATATGATTTTCTCCTACAAACATCAAACATTCTCCTTTCTTTAAAGATTTTATTTCTATTTTTTCCTTTTCTGATAAATTAGTATATTTCTCTAAAATTTTTATGTTTTCTTCTTCTAAATTAAAAAAAGATTTTATACTAGAATTATTCAAAATACTTTTTCCATAAATTCCATTTTCTAAACTAAACAAATCAGAAATATCTTGTGTAATCGCAATTCCGCTTCCTCCATATTTTCTAATCGTTTTAAATATTTTATAAATAAATGAAGCTACTTCTTTGTTAGAAGTTACCCCTATTAATCTCCAAATTTCATCTAAATAAATTGCTTTTCTTTCTTCGCGATTTAGTTTAATTTTATCCCAAAATAATTCTGTAAAAATATACATTCCATATTTTAAATATTCTTCTTCTAATTCATAAACATCTGCAACAATTAATTCATTTTCTAATTCTATATTTGTATAATGATTAAAAAATTTTAATGATCCTTTTATAAATGGTATCAATTTGATTTCAAAAGATTTCATATTTGAATCTTCTGATAATACATTATACAAATCTTCTAAAATTGGCATATCTTTTGAACTTTTAAATTTGTTTTTTATATCATGATTTTGATATAGCGAATGATCATCAAAATTAATTCCTTTTCTTTGATAAGTCTCTATTATCTTTTCTTCTAATAGAGCTTTTTCTTCTTCATTCATTTCTCCAAAAATTAAATTAAAAAATCCAAGTAATTTTCCTAATTTTGTTGCTAAATATCCTTGTTCTCCTTCCTCAATACTTTCTTTTCTAATATCCATAACATTAACATAAGTTTCAGAAGAAGCACCTAACTTTAATAAAGTTCCACCCAAGATATCACATAATTTTATATATTCTCGTTCTGGATCTATAATATATTGAGAAATTCCTAAAATTCGATATCGTAATATTAATAATTTAGTATAAAACGATTTTCCTGCTCCACTTGTTCCGAAAATACACATATTTGCATTTTTATATTTTTCAGTATCATATCTGTCAATAAAAACCATTGAATTATTATAAATATTTGTTCCTATATAAATTCCTTCTTCGTCGAAAATAGATGATGAAATAAATGGATAGGTAGAAACTAAACTACCTGTTAAAATATTTCTTTTCGCTATCGGTTTTAAATCTGGATGATTGCAAAAAACAGGAATACAACTTAAAAAACCTTGTTCCTGTCTAAAATCAGCTCTTCTTGTTTGAATTCCTTTACTCTGAATTAGACCTTCTATCTTATTTAATAAATATTCTAATTCCTTTTTTTGCTCAGAGAAAACATTAATATATACATATAAAAAATATAATTCTTCATTATTTACTTGCATTTCTCTTCTTATATATTTTGCATCTTGATAGGTAAAAGCTGCAATATCAAAATCCTGTCTATTATCATTGAACTCCTTTAAATCTGCACTTACATTTCCTATATGATAAGTTAAATCTTTTATTACCTTATAAGTATCTTGTTTTTCGTAAAACATCGATATATTCATGTTAATATTACTATCTATTAAGTTCTTTAATATGATTTCTTTTTGTTCACGATAATAATTTGTTAAAACAATGGTTGAAAAAAACATATGATCCATTTCTATATACCTTGGATTTGTATTGTTTATATAGGATGGGGATAAGTAATCTTTTTGTGTAAAAGTTCCTCCGATAAAATGAATTTTCCACATTTTCTGCACAAAAATTCTTTTTCCTATTTGAAATTTTTGAATTTTTCTTGTTTAACATATTTTCTCCCAATTTGAAATTTTATTTTTGATTTAAATATATTCTTGAATTTAAAAAAGAAAATAAAATTCTTTGAACATCTGATTTTGAACATTCCAATACTTTATTTCCACATCTTGCTAAATTCTCTTTTACTTTTAAAAATTTTTCGTTTAATTCATCTCTTGCTAGACGATAATTATTAGCATCTTGCATAGAAACAATTTCATTTTCTATTATAATATAATAATTTTTAGAAGACGACTTGTTTTCTTGGTTTTTGCTATTAATATATTCTATGTAAGCATTCGAAATAGCTTTTAGCATTGATGGTTCTTCTTCTTTTCTATTTTTTTCTTTTATTTTGGAAATAATATTAGAAAGATCTTCTTTATTACTTTGAATTAAAATTTGAAGATTAAAATTACAAGTTTTTAAAAAAATTTTATAAGAATTTAAAATTCCCTCTTTTTCAAGGTCCGTTTTTAGATTAAAATTAATTGGCTTTACTTCTATTATCTTTATATATTTTTTACTATTTATCTTTACTATTCCTTGTTCAAAAAATTCTTCAAATGGCAGCCAATTCTGTGTTGATTTTTTATCTTTCTCCATTTTTCACCTCATTTCATTTTTTTCTATCATACTCTCGAAAGCCTTAATTGTCAACAATTTTCGTACGTCTTTTTTCGACAATATTTTTATTTTTTATCTAACTTCTATATAACAATTTTCTTTTTTTATTTATTTCACTTATCTATTTAAAAAATTATAATTTTTTGAATAATATTTTTATGTTTGAACATAATATGAGTATAAGGTTAATATTAGTTGATCGAAGAGTAATTTATGGTTTTATTTTTAGCTATACTTTATTCGAGCAAAAGTATTGGATGGCTTTTCTAAAAGGTTGTTCTGTGCTGGCGACGTGATTATATTATTTGTATGTAAGCTATATGTTTTTTTCTTTTATTCATTATATATGGTTAAATTATAGGTAATATAGTCTAGATAAGATTATATTTATATCTAAATTTAGTGGTTATTATTAGTCCTTTATGGATGAATATAGTTACTTTTGGTGTATTTATAGTCGAGTGAAGGATTTCTTAGTATGGTATAGAGCTTATTTATATAGCAATATATATTAGGTTCAACTATTATGCTAATTAGTTTTATCAAGATTAATATTAGTTTTATTGATAATAGCTAGACAATCTTTTTTGTCTAGCTATTAATATTTATATATAATTTACATATTATAGAATATCATTAATATTTTGGAAAGTATATAATTTTATATTCAATTACATTTTCTTAAATATCCAAATTCTTAACATATTTTGCGTTCTGCTCAATAAATTCTCTTCTTGGTCCAACATCATCTCCCATCAATATTGTAAAAATTTCATCTGCTTTAATTGCATCTTCCATTGTTACTTTTATTAAAATTCTTGTTTCTGGGTTCATTGTTGTATCCCATAGCTGTTCTGGGTTCATTTCTCCTAAACCTTTATATCTTTGAATTCCAACTGCATCTCTTGCAATTCCTTTTTCTTCTAACTCTTTTAATTCTCTATTTAAATCTTCATCTGTATAGCAATAGATATCTTTCATTCCTTTTTTTGATAATTTATACAATGGTGGTTGAGCTAAATATACATTTCCATTTTCAATTAACGGTCTCATATAACGGAAGAAAAATGTTAATAAAAGGGTTCTTATATGAGCACCATCAACATCTGCATCCGCCATAATAATTACTTTGCCATAACGAATCTTTGTAATATCAAAGTCTGCTCCAATTCCGGCTCCTACTGCTAAAATTACTGGTTGTAATTTATCATTATTGTAAATTTTATCTGCTCTTGATTTTTCTACATTAAGCATTTTACCCCATAAAGGTAAAATTGCTTGGAATTTACGATCTCTTCCTTGTTTTGCACTTCCTCCTGCTGAATCTCCCTCTACGATATATACTTCACATAATTCTGCATTTTTTTCACTACAATCTGCTAATTTTCCTGGTAATGTAGAAGTTTCTAATGCATTTTTTCTTCTAACTAATTCTCTTGCTTTTCTTGCTGCTTCTCTTGCTCTCGAAGCACTAATACATTTTTCTAAAATTGCTTTTGCAACGGATGGATTTTCTTCTAAGAAGTTTGATAGTGCTTCATTTACCATAGATTGTACGATTCCTGTTACATTGCTATTTCCTAATTTTGTTTTTGTTTGTCCTTCAAATTGAGGTTCTTTTACTTTTACAGAAACAACTGCTGTAATTCCCTCTCTTATATCTTCCCCTTGTAAATTTGCATCTTTTTCCTTCAAAATATTATGACTTCTCGCATAATCATTAAACACCTTTGTAATCGCTCTTTTAAATCCTTCTAAATGTGTTCCTCCTTCTACCGTATGGATATTATTTACAAAAGTATATATATTTTCTGAATAAGCAGAAGTATATTGTATTGCAATTTCTACTGGGACATCTGAAACTGTTTTTTCAATATATATTGGAGTTGGATGTAATTTTTCTTTATTTTTATTTAAATATTCAACAAAAGAAATTAATCCTCCTTCAAAACAAAACTCTGCCTTTTTAATTGGCTCCTCTCTTAAATCTTCAAATGTTATTCTCAATCCTTTTGTTAAAAAAGCTATTTCACGTAAACGATTTTCTAAAACACTATAGTCATACTCTAATGTTTCGAAAATAGTATCATCTGCTAAAAATCTTACTTTTGTTCCTGTTTTGTCAGAATCTCCAATTCTAGTAAGCTTTTGTACAGTTTTCCCTCTTTCAAATTTCATTTGGAAAATTCCGCCATCCCTTTGGATTGTAACTTCAACCCATTCAGATAATGCATTTACAACAGATGCTCCAACTCCATGAAGTCCTCCAGATACTTTATATCCACTATCTCCTCCAAATTTTCCACCAGCATGTAAAACAGTATATACTGTTTCTGCTGTTGATATTTTTGTTTTAGGATGTATTTCAACAGGAATTCCTCTTCCGTCATCTTCTACCGATACTATATTTCCTGGTTCTATTTTTATATTAATATTTTTACAATAACCAGCTAGAGCCTCATCAACACAGTTATCTGCAATTTCATATACTAAATGGTGAAGTCCTCTCGCAGAAACACTACCTATATACATTCCTGGTCTTTTTCTTACCGCTTCCAGTCCTTCCAATACTTGTATTTGTTCTGCTCCATATTTATGCTTATACTGTTCCATTTTTTAACCTCCTAAAGTTTTCTATTTTATTTCTTTATTCATTTGTGCTCTTTTGGCAATTGTAATTGAAGATATATTCGTTTCATATCCTACAATTTTATTATTTTCTTTTGTAATAATAAATGATTTTGGATCAATGTCTTTTTCTCCTTTTAAATTATGCCTTTCCTTTAATTCTTTCATTAATTTTTTATATTCTTTTGTATCCTTCATTGATTCGATATTACAAATCATAATAAGATCATTCTCATTTACAATATAATTATCTCCTATATGTAAGAACATATAAAAACACTCCATCTTTATTTTATTATCTTTCCTTCTTTGACATTATATATGTTAAAATTAAAATTTTCAAGTATTATTTTATGAGTTCCTGTAATTAAAACTTGTGCATCCGTAATATTTTCTAATAATTTTTTTCTTCTTTTTTCGTCTAGTTCAGACATAAAATCATCTAATAATAAAATTGGATATTCTCCAATTTCGTCGTAAATTGTATATAACTCAGATAATTTTAATGATAAAAGTGCTGTTCTAAATTGTCCCTGAGATCCATATAGATCTAATTCTTTCTCATTAATCTTTATCGAAAAATCATCTCTATGAATTCCTTTGGTAGTATATCCTCTATTAATATCTTGTTTTCTCGTTTTTTCTAATACTTCTTTAAATTGTTTTTGATCTTCAAAATCAGATTGATAAAATATTTGTATTTTCTCTTTTCCATCTGTTATTTTGTTGTGAATTTCTACAATTTTTTTCATGATTTTTTCAATGAATTCACTACGGTAAAAAAATACTTCTTTTGCATATTCTGCTAGCTTTTCATCCCAAATTTCTAACAATTCTTCTGGTTTATTTTCCATTTTTATCTGTCTTAAATAATTATTTCTTTGTTCTAAGGTTTTTGCATATAAATTAAAAAAGTGTACATAATTTGGTCTTAATTGACTGATCATCATATTCAAGAACCTTCTTCTCTTCCCCGGACCATCTTTTAATATTTCAATATCGTCAGGAGAAAATAAAACAATATGGATATTTCCCAATAATTCACTTAAACGATTTATTTTTATTCCATTTAGTAAAATTTGCTTTGAGTCGCTTATTTGATATTCAATTTTGTATTCTCTATTATTCTTTTTATATTCAATTTCTACTTTGGCATTTTTTTCCCCAATACGAATTAATTCTTTTTCTTTTTTAGCACGAAAAGATTTCCCCATTGCACACAAAAAAATAGACTCCAATATATTAGTCTTTCCTTGTGCATTATCTCCATAAAATAAATTAATTCCATCTTTTATTTCAATTTCTTGTTTTTCATAATTTCTAAAATTTTGTAAATTAATTTTTGTTATATACATTCTATTTCTCCACCATGTTTTCCACTTTTCCCTAAGAACCTGTGGAAAAAAATAAACCTTATGAAATATTATACACATAAATATTTCATAAGGCAACCATTTCAAATTTTCTTTTTTATTAAAATTATTCCTATAATCTTTTAATATATCAATTTCTTACTATTCTTTTAAGCGAATTGGTAAAATCATATATGTATAGTCTCCTTCATCTACTGGTCTTATTACACAAGGAGAAATATTCGAACCAAAATCTACATAAATTTCTTCATCATCAATTACTTTTAAACTATCCAAAAAATACTTTGGATTAAAACCAGCTTCTACATTTTTACCTTCTGTTGAAACATAAATTTCTTCTTTTGCATCTCCTGTTTGGTTTGTACAAGAGATTGTAATTTTTCCAATATCTACAACTACTTTTACTGGATATTTCTTTTCTTTTTCTGTAGATGAAGAAGAAATTAAACTAATTCTTTCAAAACAATTTTGTAAATTCATTTTATTTACTTTTATTCTTGTATCCCAATTCTTTGGTATTACATTAGAATAGTTTAAGAATTCTCCATCTAACACACGAGTTACAATTTTACAATTATCCATTTCAAATAATGCTTGATTTTTAGAAACACCTATTTTAATTGGATCAAATGAATCTAATATAATTTTGTTTACTTCATTTAATGTTTTTCCAGGAATAACTGCACTAAAATCATTTGCTTCTATATTAAGAAAACTACTTCTCCATGCTAATCGAAAACCATCTACTGCAACAACATTTAATTTGTTATTTACAACTTCAAATAAACAACCTGTAAAAATTGGTCTATTTTCCTCTGTACTTACTGCAAAAATAGTTCTTCTTATCATATTTTTTAACACATTCTGTTCTATTTGAATTGAATTTTCAATATTGATTTTTGGAAGTTCTGGAAATTCATCTGGATTCATTGTAGCTAATTTATATAATGAACCTTCACATTCAATTACTAGTAAATTATTATTATCTAAAGAAATATCAATTTCAGTATCTGGTAACTTTCTAATAATTTCACTAAACATAATAGCATTTACAACAGTGGATCCTTGTTCTTTCACATCACATTCCATAACATATTCGATACCTATTTCAAGATCATAAGTTGTTAATTTTATTTCATTATCATTTGTTTGTATAAGAATTCCTTCTAGTATAGGCATTGTTGTTTTAGAAGCAACAGCTTTTACTACGGAATTAATAGCTTTAAGGATTGTATCCTTATAACAAACTATCTTCATTTTGCTCTCTCCTTTTTATATATTTAATAATTATAGAAGTAATAGTATTAGGTATTGTTAATTGTGGGGAAAATTTATGAAAGTGCTTATATCCGTATCAAAAATGGTGTTAATATTTTCGTGGAAAAGGAATAAATTTGTCCACATAGAAAAATATTATTTGTGGAATATTCATTTATTAACAGATTATATACACCTTATTAACAACAGGGTGTGAATATCTAATACATTGCTTCCGTAAGTATATTTTGAATTTATTTTTGCAAACTTTAGTTTTTACGAACCAAAGTTTTAAAAATAAGTTCAAAATATCTTTAAATGACTATTTTTTTTCTGTTAATATTTTTTTCACACTTTCCACAATTAATTTTGTATTTGAATTTTCTCTTATTTCTTTTTCGATTTTATTATACCCATGCATAACTGTAGTGTGATCTCTTTTTCCAAATTCATCTCCTATTTTAGGAAAAGACATTCCTGCTACTTCTCTACATAAATACATAGCAATCTGTCTAGGATATGCAATATCATTGGAACGTTTTGAACTTTTTAAATCTTTCTTATTAATATTAAAATATTTAGCAACAACATCTTGTATATAATCTGCTGAAATTACTTTTTCTTTCTGAGTAGAGATATCATTAATTGCTCTTTCTGCCATTTCTATTGTAATTGGACCATTTGCTAAAGTAGAAAAAGCTACTATTTTATTAAATACTCCTTCTAACTCTCTTATATTAGAAGAAACACGTGTTGCAATATTCGATAGTATTTCATCATCTACAATAATATTATCTGTTTGAGCTTTTTTTCTTAAAATTGCTAAACGAGTTTCATAATCAGGATTTGAAATGTCTGCAATTAATCCCCATTCGAATCTAGATTTTAATCTATCTTCCAATAGTTGTATATCTTTTGGAGGACGATCACTTGAGATAATAATTTGCTTTCCACTTTCGTGTAAACTATTAAAAGTATGGAAAAATTCTTCCTGAATTCTCTCTTTTCCAGCAATAAATTGAATATCGTCGATTAATAAAACATCAATATTACGATAACGATTGCGAAATTGTTCATTTTTATTATCTCTAATTGCGTTAATTAGCTGATTTGTAAATTTTTCAGAAGTTACATATAAAATATTTGCATTTTTATTATTTTTTAAAATTTCATTTCCGATTGCATGCATTAAGTGTGTTTTTCCTAAACCTACTCCACCATATAAAAATAATGGGTTATAGGATGTTGCTGGAGCTTCTGCTACTGCTAATGATGCTGCATGAGCAAAGCGATTATTATTTCCAACAACAAAAGTATCGAATGTATATTTAGGATTTAAAAACGAATTTGAATAACCATTTGTATTATCGTTAAAAGAATTTTCATTTTTATTCTCTTCTATTTGAGAATTATTTGAATTAGAAGATATTGAATCGTTTTTGCAAACAATAACAATTTTACAATCTTTATTTGTTATAAATTTAAATGTATTTAATACTAAATCATAATATCTTGTTTCAACAGCATCTTTTTGAAAGGTAGATGTCGCAACTAAAACAATTTTATCGTTTGTAAAATCTTCGATCTCTAAATTTTTGATCCAGGTTTCATAAGAAATATTTGTCATTTCATTCTTTAGAAGATCTTTTGCTTTTGTAAGAAGTTCGTTTAGTTCACTTTGCATATCTTATTCAATCCTTCCTAAATATATGGGAATAAAGGAATTTCTACGTTTTACACAAAAGTTATCCACATGTTTATACACAAATGTTGATAACTTTTTTACATTTGTAAAAATACTGTAATCTTATGCTGAACATCTTTTTGTGATATTTATAAAAAACCCATATTCCCTATTATTTGTATATAATAACAAAAAAATTACAAATTCGTCAATAATATTGTGGAAAAAAGTAGATAAAATTGTGTATAATGTGGATAATTTTGTGGATAAAGTCTTAAATAGACAAAAAAAGAATAAATATTACAAAATATTATAAAACTCGTAAAGTGCATAAATACGTAGATAGATAAAATAAACGGATGTTTTTTTTGAAAGAAAATTTATCCAAAATTGAAGTGTGTATAACTATAAAAAAAATATGTGGATGGTGTGTATAAAAAATGAAAAAATATTCTGTAATAAGAAAATAATTTGATTTTTGGAAACGAAAAGCGTTAGGATGATTTAAATCTTAAAAAATTAATAGATTGTGGAAAGAAATAAAATTTTAAAGAGATAATAGAAACTTCTATAAAAACCTTGACATGCGTAGCGTATTAGTATATAATTATTCTGCTTTAATTTGATAATAAATCTTTAAATAGATTTTACATAAAAAATAGGAGGTGCAAAATGAAAAGAACATATCAACCAAAAAAGAGACAAGAGAAGAAAGAACATGGTTTTATGAAAAGAATGAAAACAAGAGCTGGAAGAGCAGTTTTAAAAGCTAGACGTGCAAAGGGAAGAAAAAAATTAACAGCTTAGATCTATTATAATTGGCCGCAGATAAGAGTGGCCTTTTTTGCAATTATAATAGTAGAAGAGTGAGATGAATGATTGATACTGATACACTAAAAAAAAATTATGAATTTAAAAATGTTTTATCAAAAGGAAAATTTTTTTCTGGAGATTATATCAATATATATATTAGACAAAATCATAGGAGAAAAAATTACATAGGCATTGCAGTTGGAGTAAAAATAGCAAAAGCAACTAAAAGAAATCGATTAAAGAGACTAATAAGAGAAAATTATAGACTATTAGAATCTAATATAAAAAAAGGAAATGATATCGTCTTTTTGTGGAAAAAAAGTAAAAAAGTAGAGGATGCTAATTTTAATTATATAAAAATGGATATGATTAAAATTTTTACGAAAGCAAATCTACTAAAAGAAGATGATATAGAAAGATGAAAAAATTTTTAATTGCTATGATTAATCTATATAAAAAATTTATTTCACCGATATTAGAATCTTTTCATATTCACTGCAAATATTATCCAACTTGTTCAGAATATGCAAAACAAGCAATTGAAAAATATGGGGTCATAAAAGGAATTTTTTTATCAATAAAAAGAAT
>DVNH01000057.1 GCA_018714565.1 Candidatus Merdicola faecigallinarum
TTTAATTATTTATTTATTTTAATTATTTATTTATTTTAATTATTTATTTATTTTAATTATTTATTTATTTTAATTATTTATTTATTTTTTCAACCCAAAATTATTATTAATTTTGGGTTGTTCTATAAAATAGAAATGCAGGCTCACAATATAGCTTTGTTTGCCTGCACTCTATTCTTTCATCAAAAAGTTATTATTTGGGTGTGACTGATCCCGCCTGATAAGGTTTCTTCACATTTGTAATCTTATAGTTAGTGTATTGACTTTTTGAAAGACCTAATGTTTTATCCATTCTAATTGGTTTCTCTTTGGCATTATTTATCCAACCATTAGAACAATACATCCGCTGTTTCAGAATAATATCACCTTTTAATTCATAATGATTTTTTGGAATTTTTCTTTTTATTGGTGATAGTTTTTTGTGTCCTTTCCACTTTTTCTTATATTGCACAACAAGCTCAATCTTAATTTCTTTTTGATAAACATTCCTTCTTCCTCTTAAAGTAAGATCAAAGTCTTGATTTTTTACGTGAAAAGTATCTCCTCTTATAATCGCTCCTTCCTTTATAATAATCGTAATTACACTTCTATCCTTTTCTAATTTTGACTCCACCCGAACAGGACCTTTTTTGCTTGTTATCATAAATAATCCTCCTTTTTGATTATTCAAATTATGTAAATCACTTATTATTATACCTGAAATCAGAAGGTTTTGTAAAGATTTCTAACAAAAAAAGAATATAGCAAAGCTATATTCTTTGGCGGAGAAAGAGGGTTTCGAACCCTCGCGGCCCTTGCGAACCCTACCAGTTTAGCAAACTAGCCCCTTCAACCACTTGGGTATTTCTCCATATCTTTTTTATAAAAAAATGGCGGAGAGGGTGGGATTCGAACCCACGGTAGGCTACAAACCTACGCCAATTTTCAAGACTGGTGCCATAAACCAACTCGACCACCTCTCCATATTACATCATTCTATATGTAACGTATATATATTAGCATATTTTATAGGCCTTTGTCAATAGAATTTTAAAGCTTTTTATTGCCTTTTTTCTTCCTCTCTTATTATTCTTCCTTTTTTATTTTTCATTCAATAAATTTTCATTTTCTTTATATAAGAAAAATACCTTCTCAATCCCACAGGCTAAGGAACTTAACCTTATTTCTTCAGAAAAATCTCACGATTTTTTCTATGTAATAATAAAAATCAGAGAAATACTATTCTCTGATCTCAATAATATCGGATTGAATTGCTCTATTTATTGCTTCTTTTTCTTCCGGCGAAATTGTATATGTTGAAGTTCCATTCTTTATTGGTTTTGCATATATATTTGACATCTCTCTAGAATAAATTCCATTTAACACTACACCATCATTATAATCATTTAATAATGCAAGAGTAAAACTTAAATCACTTCCTGTATCTTTAAATGCATTATATCTATAAATTCCTACTTTCCTTATTGTTGTTGCTAAGTCCTGATCTAATCTTTTACAATATTTTAGCATTTCTTCATTTTTTGTAGATACTATCTCTACTCTTTCAATATAAGATCTTAGCATTTCTTCTAAATTGTTTCCTTTTCCCAATTTTAACATAAATTCTTTATATCTTTTATTTAATTTTCTTATCTTCATATTATTAATAACTGTTAATAATAATAATAATAATAATAATAATAATACGCTTACTATACTTATTATAATCAAAAAAGTATCTGTTCTTATAAAATTCAAAATATTCTCCATGTTTTGCCCTTTCTTTTATTGTTTTATTAATTCTAATATCCTTTCTAAATCCTCATTATTTGCATATTCTATTACAATCTTTCCTTTTCTTTTTCCTGCATCCAATCTAACTTTTGTTCCAAAAAAACTTTGAAAGCTATTTTCAATGTCTCGATATATTGGTTCATATTTTCGATCTTTATTACTTTTTGTCTTATTTCTAGACATTTTCTTTTCAGCTTCTCTTACACTATCTCCCGAATCGATAATATATAACGCTGCAGCATACTGTTTATCTTTATCTATAATAGACATTAACGATTTACAATGTCCTTCTGTTAATTTTCCCTCTAAAGCTAATTGGATAACTCTTTCATCTAAATTTAAAATTCTTACAGAATTTGCAATACTACTTCTTGCTTTTCCTAAGATATTTGCTACTTCCTGCTGTGTTAATCCATAGTCTTCCATTAAGCTTTTTATTCCCATTGCTTTTTCAATAGGATTTAAATCTTCTCTTTGTATGTTTTCAATTAAAGCTATTTCTTTATTTCTTTTTTCATCATATTCTCTTATGATTGCTGGTATTTCTGTTAATCCCGCCTTCTTACAAGCCCTCCATCTTCTTTCTCCAGCAATAATCTCGTAATAATTATCTTTTTTAGATACAATAATTGGTTGTAATAGTCCATATTCTTTAATTGATTGAGCTAATTCTTCTAATGCTTCTTCTTCAAAGGTTCTTCTTGGTTGATTACGATTTGGCTCAATATCTATTATTTTTAGTTTCTGTACATTTTCAACTTTATCTACGTTATTTTCTATCTTTTCCACTTCTTCTTCTACAAAATTATTTGAAAATAAAGCATCTAATCCTTTTCCTAATCCTGTTTTTTTCGCCATTTTCTTCATCCTTCCTTTTTATTTCATATGTTTTGCTTTTTGTTCTTCTTCATTTTTCTTCAAGAACTCTTTCGTAAATTTATCGTATGCTTTTGCTCCTTTTGATTTTGGATCGTATGTAATAATTGGCATTCCATAACTTGGTGCTTCACTTAATTTTACATTTCTTGGTATTACATTTTTATATACTTTATTATCAAAATACTTTTTAACTTCTTTTACTACTTGATTTGCCAAATTAGTTCTAATATCATACATTGTTAAAACTGCACCTTCAATATATAATGTCTTATTTAAATGCTTTCTAACTAGATTAATCGTATTCATTAATTGACCTAAACCTTCTAGTGCAAAATATTCGCATTGTACAGGAATTAATACACTGTTTGCGGCTGTAAATGCATTTAGCGTAATTAACCCTAATGAAGGAGGACAATCAATTAAAATATAATCAAAATCCTCTATTATTTTATCTAATTGATCCTTTAATCTTTGTTCTCTTGACATCATCGATACAAGCTCTACTTCCGCACCAGCTAAATTAATGTTAGATGGACATACTTGCAAATATTTTATTTGTGTATCCTGTACCACTTGTTTTATGTCAACTTCTTCATTTACTAATAAATCATATACCGAATATTCACATTCTTTATCCACTCCAACAGCACTAGTAGCATTTCCTTGTGGATCAGCATCAATTAATAAAGTCTTCTTTCCTTTTTTGGCTAGTGCAGCACCTAAATTTACTGTTGTTGTCGTTTTTCCAACTCCACCTTTTTGATTTGCGATTGCTATTATTTTTCCCAAAATAATTCCTCCTTATCTAGTCAATATCTCTTTATATTTTACATTTTCTTCCATTTTTGTTTTTAGTTAATAAGTTAACTATGTGAGTTTTGTTAAAATTTATGTGGAATCGATACTAAAACATTTATCTAAAAAACGAAGAAATTTTTAATTATTTAGATAAAAAACTTGACATATTAATAATATAAAAATATAATTAATATGTCAATGAATTTACTTAAAATCTTTAAAAATTTCTTCGTTTTTTTTATTATTTTTTTCTTCATATTTTCTTATGAAATTGGCTCTTTACTTGGCTTTCCCGCTTTTCTTGGATATTGATTTGGTGTAGACTTGTTCTTTTCTATTACAATAATTGTTCTTTGATTATCACTATCTGGTAATGTTAAAGAAATTGTATTTTTTATTGTTCCTCCTAGTATATTTAAAGCTTTTTCTGCATTTGTTATTTCTTCTTCTACATTAGGGCCTTTCATACAAATACATTGTCCCCCAACCCTTACAAACGGTAAAGTATATTCTAAAAGTGTACTCAAATTTGCAACTGCTCTAGATACAACAATATCAAATTTTTCTCTATATATTTTATTTTTTGCTAAATCTTCAGCCCTTGAATGAATTGTATGAATATCTTCTAATTTCAATTCATTTATTACTTCATCTAAATATTGTATTCTTTTATTTAAAGAATCTACTAAAGTCATATCTATCTCTTTTTTCAAAATCTTAAGAGGGATTCCAGGAAATCCAGCACCTGTTCCCATATCTAAAACTTTTCTATTCTCTCCTACTAAAGGTAAAATTGTTGCACAATCAACAAAATGTTTTAAAATAATTTCATTTGGCTCTATTATAGCTGTTAAATTAATCTTTTCATTCCATTCTATTAGTAATTTCATATATAAATAAAATTCATCCATCTGTCTTTCTGAAATATTTAAATTAATTTTATTTAACTTTTCTTGCATTTTTCGTATAAATTCGTTTTTATCCATTATGATTTCCTCTCTTCTTTTTTCCTTCTTTGCCCTTCTAAATAAATTAATAATACAGAAATATCTGCTGGTGAAACTCCGGATATTCTAGATGCTTGACCTACTGATCTTGGTTTAAATTTTTCTAATTTTTGTCTTCCTTCTAGTGAAATTCCAGCAATACTTTGATAATTTATTTCCGTTGGAAGTAGCTTGTTCTCTAGCTTTTTTGCTTTTTCTACTTGCTGATTTTGCAATTTTATATATCCCTCATACTTTATTTGAATTTCTACTTGCTCTTTTTCTTCTTTCGATAATTCTGGTCTTTCTGTATCAATTTCTCCTAATTGTTCATAATTTAATTCTGTTCTTCTTAATAATTCCTCTAATTTTACTCCATGATCAATCTTAGAAGAATTATGTTCTTCTAAGAACTGATTTACTTTTTCTGTTGGCTTTATTGTAACTTTCTTTATTCTTTGTATTTCTTTTTCTATATTTTCTCTTTTTATGCGGAATTTTCTATATCTCTCTTCACTAATTAATCCTACTTCGTATCCAATCTGAGTTAATCTTAGATCTGCATTATCTTGTCTTAATAATAATCGATATTCTGCTCTCGATGTCATCATTCTGTATGGTTCATTTGTTCCTTTTGTTACAATATCATCAATTAATACCCCAATATAACTATCATATCGATGTAATATCATTGGTTCTTTTCCTTGGATTTTTCTTGAAGCGTTAATTCCAGCAACAATTCCTTGTGCAGCAGCTTCTTCATACCCAGAAGTTCCATTAATTTGTCCTGCAAAAAACATTCCTTCAATTTTTTTATGCTCTAAAGACAATTGTAGTTCAGATGGATCAATACAATCATATTCAATTGCATAGGCCGGTCTTGTAAATTCAGCCTTTTCTAAACCAGGAACGGTTCGATACATTGCTATTTGAACATCTTCTGGCAAAGAAGAACTCATTCCTTGAATATACATTTCGTCTGTATCTAATCCTACTGGCTCTACAAATATTTGATGTCTTGGTTTATCATGGAACCTTACTACTTTATCTTCGATAGAAGGACAATATCTAGGTCCAGTTCCAGAGATTTCTCCTCCATATAAAGGAGAGCGATGCAAATTTTCTCTTATAATTTGATGTGTCCTTTCATTCGTATAAGTTAAATAGCAGTCTACCTGATCTCTTTTTTCTATTTTATCCTCAAAGGAAAAAGGAACAATATTCTCATCTCCTTTTTGGACCTCCATCTTAGAAAAATCAATTGTATTTTTATTAATTCTTGCTGGAGTACCTGTCTTAAATCTTATCAAATCAATTCCTAAATTTTTTAAACTTTCTGATAAATGATTCGATGGAAAAACTCCATCAGGTCCACTTTCAGTAGAAAATTCACCAATAAAAATCTTCCCTTTCAAATATGTTCCAGTTGCTAAAATCACAGCCTTTACGTGGTATATTGCTCCTACATTTGTTTCAATTGCAGTCACTTTTCCATCTTCTACTTTTATATCTACAATCTCTGCCTGTTTTAGAAATAAATTTTCCTGTCTTTCTAAGGTATGTTTCATTTCCATTTGATATTTCTTTCTATCTGCTTGTGCTCTTAATGAATGTACTGCTGGTCCTTTTGACGTATTAAGCATCTTAATTTGAATAAAAGTTTTATCAATATTCTTTCCCATTTCTCCGCCAAGACTATCAATTTCCCTTACCAAATGTCCTTTTGAGCTTCCTCCAATGTGAGGGTTACATGGCATATTAGCTACTGCTTCTAAGCTAATAGAAAAAATTAATGTTTTCATACCTAACCTTGCTGCAGCTAAAGCTGCTTCACACCCAGCATGTCCTGCTCCTATTACTGCTATATCATAATTTCCTGCATCATATTTCATAATTTACTCCTTCTTTTTTCGTTTTTTATGGAACAAAAATCACTGTTCGCTTTTTACTTTTTCTTGTTAATACTTATTTATAATTAGTTTGTCTTTTTGTAAAAGTTACGGTATTGTTTTGTATATATTAACCTATAAATTATATTGGCCTACTGTCAGAATGCCTTTATTTCGTTTTTTTAACGTCTGCTAATATAAGTTGTTGTTTCTTTACACTTTTTCTTTTAAAACCTATTCTCATCTCTTTATTTACCTAAACAAAATTTGGCAAATATTTCATTAATAATATTTTCAGATACATTTTCTCCGGTTATATTTCCTAAAGCTTCTAATATTTCTTTTATATAAACCGTAATTACGTCTAAAGGCATTTTTGCTTTTAATGTTTGAAGTGCCTCATTATTATATTCTTTTGCTTTTCGAATCATTTCTTTATGTCTTGTATTTGTTACGATTGTTTCATTATCTACCTGAATATCATTAATTTTAAACAATTCCGAAATAGTTTGATTTAGTTTTTCTATTCCTTCTCTTTTCAAAGCAGAAATTTTTACAATTGGTTTATTTAGATATTCTAGTTCTTTTTCAATTTTATCTGCTTGAGATATTAAATCTATTTTATTTAAAACAATGATCGCTTTTTTCTTCTCAAATTCTTCAATAATTTTTTTATCTTCATTATCTAATTCCTTTGTTGCATCAAAAATAGCAATAATTAAATCAGCCTCTTTTGCAATCTCCTTCGCTTTTTCAATTCCGATCTTTTCTACTTCATCTTTTGCATTTCGGATTCCTGCTGTATCAATTAGTTTTAATGGAATTCCATCAATATTCATAAATTCTTCAATAGTATCCCTTGTTGTTCCTTCATATTCGGTAACGATCGCTCTTTCTTCTCTTAAAATTGCATTTAATAAAGAAGACTTACCGGCATTTGGTTTTCCTATAATTGCAACTTTAATTCCTTCTTTAATAATTTTACCGTTATAAAAAGTTCTTTCTAATTCTTCTAATTTTCCCTTTACTTTATACAGTGTATCTTCTATTTTTTGATAGCTAACTTCTTCAATATCATATTCAGGATAATCAATTGAAGCTTCAATATCTACCATAACATCTAAAATATCTTTTTTGATGTCATTTATTTTATTAGATAAGAATCCATTTAATTGATGTATGGAAGCTTTTGCTTCTTTTTCTGTTTTACTATTTATAATATCTATAATAGATTCTGCTTGAGATAAGTCAATTCTTCCATTTAAAAAAGCTCTTTTAGTAAATTCTCCAGCTTCTGCCATTTGTGCTCCGTTTTCTAAGCAAATTTCTAAAATTTTTTGCATTACAATAACTCCACCGTGGGAATTAATTTCACACATATCTTCCGTTGTATAACTATTTGGTTTTTTAAAATAAGAGACCAAAACTTCATCAATAATTTGCTTATTTTTGGGATCTATAATTTTACCATATTTTATTGTATATCCTTTAATATCTTCTATTTTTTGTGGTTTTTTTTGTCTGAAAATTTTCTCTAAGATAGAAAAACTATTTTCCCCACTCATACGGATAATACCAATTCCACCAATTCCAGGTGCTGTTGAAATAGCAACAATTGTACTCATATTCTCCTCCATTTAAAAAAAGTCAAAGTTAAAGATATTTTAAGATAAACTCTTAAATGCTATCTCAGAACTTTGACTTCTGATTTTTTATTTTATTTCAATTACAATTCTTCTATTTGGCTCTTCCCCTATACTATGGGTTGTTACCTTTGTACTTGCTTGCAATCTACTATGTATAATTTTTCTTTCATATGCTGTCATTGGCTCTAAAGTAATTGATTTTCTATTTTTTATAACAGTTCTTGATACTTTATCAGCAAGTTCTTCCAAAGTCTTTTCTCTTCTTCCTCTATATCCTTCTATATCAAGAATTATTCTACATTTCTTTTCTATTTTTTTGCTTGCTATATTGTTTAAAATAACTTGTAATGAATTTAATACTTCTCCACGATATCCTATTAAATAATGTACATCGTCTCCTTCTAGTAAAACACGAATAAATCCTTCTTCTTTTATAATTTGATATGAAGATTTTTCAGCTTGTATTGATTTTAAAAAGTCCTTTAAAAATACTTCAATCCTTTTAGAAATTTCTTCTAATTCCTCTTTACTAATAACAATGTTTTTTTCTTTTCTCTCTATTTTTTCTCTATTTTCCTTTAATGTTAATTCTACTTTTATTACTCTTGGCGCTAATATACTAAAAAAGCTCCTCTTCTCTTCATTTTCTAATACTTTAATCTCAACATTATTTCTTGTTGTATTTAATTGTTTTAAACCATTTTCAATCGCTTCATTTGTGGTTCTTCCTTCTGCAATAACATGATTAGACATTTTCTTTCTCCTCCTTAGATTCCATCCACTTATTTAAAACAATTCTTTCAATAATCATTAATACATTACTAACTAACCAATATAAGGCTAAACCTAATGGAGCAATAATCGCAATTGATATAGACATAATTGGCATTAATAATCCCATACTTTTATTCGCTTGTTCCATAGGATCAACTTCATCTTCTACTTTTACTAATTTATTAGAATCCGTTTCTTGAACAACTTCTTTCTCTTTCTTCTTTTTTTGCATATTCGTTGTCATTCTAATTGAAACAAAAGATGTAATTACATATAGTACTGGTATAATATATACTCTAGGATCATTTAGACTTTGTGTAGGAACTTTGCTTAAATCAATTCCTAAAAAGTTCATATTTAAATTAACTCTCTCGTCATTTGGACCTTTATGTTGAATAATCGCAATTTCTGTATAAGCATTATTATTTTGTTGTTCTTGTTTGATTTCGTTTGTATATTGTTCAATTAACGCTGGATCTACTTTTTGCATATATGTTAACGGTCTACTAACTAAATAAAATACTGCAAAAAGAATTACAATTTGTAAAATTGAACTTAAACACCCACTAAAAGGGCTCATGTTTTCTTCTTTATATAATCTAATTGTTTCTTGGTTTAATTTTTCTGGATCATTTTTATATTTAAACTGTATCTCTTTTAATTTTCCCTGTATCTTGGTTGATTTTTTCATTGTTTTCTGTTGCTTTATTGATAATGGCAATAATAATAATTTTAATACAATAGAAAACAGAATAATTGCAATCCCATAATTTTGAATAATATTATAAATTGCATGTAATAAATAGCCAAATATATTTGCAAGAAATGCCATATTCTTTTCTCCTCTTTATTTTAGTGGATCATATCCTCCTTTTGAAAAAGGATTACATTTTAAAATTCTTTTTATTGATAAAAAAATTCCTT
>DVNH01000058.1 GCA_018714565.1 Candidatus Merdicola faecigallinarum
TATTCCTTTTTCTCTCTTATTATAAGATTCTTCTTGCTGTTACATAATTCCTGGTATAATAACTATCTGTTAACTCTGTAACCGCAACCCCCTTTTGTGGATTTACTGCATGAATAAAACTATTATTCCCAATATAAATTCCTACATGCCCAATTTTCTTTGATCCTTGTGAAAAGAAGACTAAATCTCCTATCTGTAAATTTGTTTTTTCTACTAATACTCCTTGGTTCGCTTGACTTGCAGCTGTTCTTGGTAAAGTATATCCAAAATTTTTATATACATAATATGTATATCCTGAACAATCAAATCCAGAAGGATCTACTCCCCCTGATACGTATGGAGATCCTAAATAATTTTTAGCATAACTTACTACTTGTTCTGCTTTGTTTTCTACTTCTGCTTTTTCTTCTCTTTTTGTTCTTTCAAAATCTCCAGAACGACTTGTTACCTCATTTATTCTTGTATCTGACAAATATTGTTTTGCAATATAACCTTCTGTATCTCCAATTCTTACTTGACACCAATTATTTTCTTCTTTTACTATAATAACTTCTGTATTTTTTGTAACACTTGTTACAATCTCGGATGAAGTAGATGCTTCTCTTCTTACATTAACACTGTCCACATTAACATATGCTTTTGTTTCACTTGAAGTTTCCTCTGTATTATCCTGTGGATTAGTTTTATTTGGTTGTGATCCATTTGTGGATTGTTCTGAATTATTTGACGCCTTGTCCACAAGTTTTTCCATTCTTACCCATCCTGAAAATTCTTCAGAATAAATATATCCCCATCCATTTATTTCTTCTGTTAACATTACTGTTGTATCCTTTTGTAGTATTCCGACAGTTTCTGCATAGATTAATGGAATTATTTTTACTTCTACTTCTTCATGAATCATTTTTTCTATTGGGAAATTTGATGTTTCTTGTTCTTCCTGCTCTTCCGCAGTTGTAGTCGTATTATTTGCTGTATTTTGATTTGCCCCTGTATTTTCTGTTACTGCATTTTGAACAGGTTCTTCCACAGTTGTATTGTCTACTGCATTTTCCTGTGGTTCTATTTCAGAGTCCTCTACCTCTCCTTCTACTTTCATATAATTGGCATTTACATATCCTGTTGTCCCTTCAAAAGTTACGTGATACCAATCTCCTTCTTTTCCTAGTACTTCTACTTCATCATCCACGGACAAAAGCATAACTAATTTTGCCTCTAAGCTTGCTCCATCCCTCATTTTAACAGTTTCACCTGTAATTACACCTGTTTGTGCCGCATTACTTACAATATGTATTCCTAAAAAAAGAATCATAAAAAATAGTATGATATATGATTTCTTTATTGTCATCTCTATTCTCCTTTATTAGATTTTTTCCCTAATAGAACGATCAAATTTTACAAAAATAAGTATATAATGAATTGCTTTAATTGTCAATTTAAATCCTAGATTCTTATTATTTATTTTTCGCAAATAGAAAATTTTAAGGCTTCTCTAATCTTCTAATAAAGCTTGAATAAAAATAGCACATCTTCTGGATGCCATTTCTAAGTACTCATAAAAGTCAATTTCGTTTCTTCCATTTGGAACATCTGATATTGAACGAATAATTAAAAAAGGAATATTATCTAAATAACAAACCTGTGCAATTGCTGCTCCTTCCATTTCTACGCAATCTGCATTAAATTCTTTCACAATTTCCTGATTTGGATTCTTATTCGTAAAGAAAGTATCTCCTGTTGCAATTACCCCTATTTTTGCGTGATAAGAATTTTCTCCTATCTTTTCTATCATTTTATTAGCTTTCTTCACTAAAAGCAGATCACTCTTAAAAAATCTTCCTGTACTACTTATATAACCTTTTGGATGTCCAAATGCAGTTATATCAAAATCATATTGTACTAATTTTTCTCCTATTACAATATCTCCATAATTAATTTCTTTTTTTAATGCTCCTGCTGATCCTACATTAATTACTGTTGTTACATGATAATTATCAATTAAAATTTGGGTTGTCCTTGCTGCATTTACTTTTCCTACACCACATTTTACTAAAACACAAGATTTCTCTCCTATTTTTCCAAGAAAAAAAGTTAAATTCCAACACATTTCTTCTTTTTTATCTTGCATTATTTTTTCGATTTCTCTCATTTCTTCGTCCATTGCAGCAATAATACCAATTCTCTCATTCATTTTTTCTCGTTCCTTTCTGCTAATTTGTATCTTATTATATATGAAATAGTATTTTTTTTCTATTGGAGTATAAGAAAATTTTTACTTTTTTACACTTTATACACAAAAAATGTAAGAAGCCTAATTAAACAAGACTTCTTACATTTTTCTAAATTAATATTCACTTTAATTAAGCAAGTTCTATAACTGCTCCAACTTCTGTGAATTTAGCTTTTAATTCTTCAGCTTCTTCTTTAGAAACTCCTTCTTTTACAGTTTTTGGAGCTCCATCAACTAATTCTTTCGCTTCTTTTAATCCTAATCCTGTTGCATCTCTAACAACTTTGATTACTTGGATTTTGTTTGCTCCGACTTCTTTTAATACAACATTAAATGTTGATTTTTCTTCAGCTGCTGGTGCAGCTCCTGCTCCTGCTACTGGTGCAGCTGCAGCTACTGCTGATACTCCATATTTTTCTTCAATTCCTTTTACTAATTCTGATAATTCAACTACTGTTAAGCTATCGATAGCTTCTAAAATTTCTTCTATTTTAGCCATTTTAAATTCCTCCTAATTTTTATTTTGTGATTATAAGTTCACAACTCTTATTTATTTCATTTTTTAAATTCTTATTTTGTATTTCTAAATTATGCTTGGGCTTCTTTTTGAATTCTAACTTGGTCAATTGCAACAGCAATTTTTGAAATATTTCCAAGTAATGCTCCAGCAAGCATAGAAATAAGAGTTTCTCTTGATGGTAATTTAGCAAGAGTAATTAATTCTTCTGCTGACATTACTTTTCCATCAATAATTCCTGCTTTAATTTTGTATGCTTCGTTTTTCTTTGTATATTCATATACAGCTTTTAAAGGTTCAAGATAATCTTCATTTCCCATGATAACTGCTGTTGTTCCTGTTAACATATCTTCTAAACCTTCGATTTTACATTCTTGTAGAGCTCTTCTTGTAATGTTATTTTTAATAACTTTATACTCAGAGTTTACCTTTCTTAAAGAAGTTCTTAAATTTGTAACGTCTGTTACTGTGATTCCTCTATAATCTGTTAAAAGAACTAATTTTGCATTTTTAATTTTTTCAGCTAAAGCTGATACTTCTGCTTTCTTTTGTTCTATTACTTTTTCATTTGCCATTTCTTCTTTCACCTCCTAATTGTGATTTATTTATTTAAAATTAATAAATCCCAATCCTTATATAACCAAATTACGAGGCATATAAAGATTGGGAAGCCCGATCTTATTCTTCTGCCTCGGTAGGACTTATGATGCCTACTTTCTTTGGCCTATATTTTATTATCTTTGATTAACATATACTCCAGGTCCCATTGTAGTAGAAATTGCTACACTTCTAATATATTGACCTTTTGCTGCTGCTGGTTTTGCTTTTATAATTGCATTCATTACAGTTTCATAGTTTTCTACTAATTTTTCTGTTCCGAATGAAACTTTTCCAAAACCAAGATGGATAATATTTGTTTTATCTAAACGATATTCTACTTTTCCTGATTTAATTTCTTTAATTGCTTTTGTTACATCCATTGTAACAGTTCCTGATTTAGGGTTTGGCATTAATCCTTTTGGTCCTAATACCTTACCAAGTCTACCTACAACTCCCATCATGTCTGGTGTTGCAACAATTACATCATAATCAAACCAGTTTTCTTTTTCTATTTTTGGTATTAATTCTTCTGCTCCAACAAAATCAGCTCCTGCTTCTTCTGCTTCTTTTGCTTTATCTCCTTTTGCAAATACTAAAACTTTTAGAGTTTTACCTGTTCCATTTGGAAGTACTACGGTACCTCTTACTTGTTGATCTGCATGTTTTGAATCAACACCTAATTTCACATGTAACTCAACTGTTTCATCGAATTTTGCTTTTGGGAATTTTTCAATTAATTCCAAAGCTTCTTTTGCATCATAAAGCTTATTTTTTTCAATAAGTTTTAATGCTTCTTGATATTTCTTTCCTCTTTTCATATTTACCTCCTTTGGTTCTAACGAACTTTTATGTTCTCCCAATATTTTTATTAGTCAACAACAACTACACCCATACTACGAGCTGTACCTTTTACCATACTCATAGCAGCTTCGATTGATGCTGCATTTAAATCTTCCATTTTTTGTTCTGCAATTGCTTTAACTTGTTCAGTTGTAATTTTAGCTACTTTTTCTTTATTTGGTTTTCCTGAACCTTTTTCTATTTTTAAAGCTTTTTTAATAAGAACTGCTACTGGTGGCACTTTTGTAATGAATTCAAAAGATTTGTCTTTATATACTGTAATTACTACTGGAATTGTCATTCCTGGTTGATTTGCTGTTCTATCATTGAATTCTTTTACGAATTGCATAATGTTTACACCACTTGAACCTAAAGCTGGTCCTACTGGTGGAGCTGGAGTAGCTTTTCCTGCTTCAATTTGTAATTTGATTACATTTGTAATTTCTTTCTCTGCCATTTTTTTGCACCTCCTTTAAATTGATATTAGTTAATAGATAAGATATTTAGATCAAGATTTTTGTTTGAACTATAATCAATGAAATCTTGAGTCATTAACTTATTTTTTGTACTTGTGAAAATTCTAGTTCAACAGGAGTTTCTCTTCCAAACATAGAAACTAATACTTTTACTTTATGTTTTTCTTTATTAATTTCTTGAACAATTCCAATAAAATTTTCTAATGGTCCATTCATAACTCGAACAGAATCATTAATATCATAGTCCACATTTACTTCTGTTAATTCAAATCCCATATTTCGAATTTCTTCATCCGTAAGTGGAATTGGATCTGTTCCAGAACCAACGAATCCTGTAACTCCTCTAGTATTTCTTACAATATACCAAGATTCCTCTGTTACAATCATTTTGATTAGTACATAACCTGGAAATACTTTTTTCAAATTTGTTTTTCTTTTTCCGTCTTTAATTTCTATCTGTTCTTCCATAGGAACAACAATTTCGAAAAAATAATCCTCTAATTCTCTATTTTTTACTGTCTTTTCCAAGTCTGTCTTTACCTTATTTTCATAACCAGAATATGTATGTACAACATACCACCTTGGTTTCAAGTTAGTTTCTTCAGACATAATTTGGAAACCTCCTTTATTTTATCCAACTATTACTGAGCTGTATTATTTGATTCTACTTGATTACTTACATTTGATTCATTTGTAGTAGTTTGGTTTACATCTACAGTATTATTTTCTACTACGTTTTCTACAACAGTATTATTTACCATTGTTTTTAATTTATTTATTCCATATGTATTTAACGCTTCAAATCCTAAATCTAAAATAAATACAATTACTGCTACTAATAATACAATTGTGATAACTGCCATTGTATTATTTAAAAGTTGTTTTGGTGTTGGCCAAATTACTTTCTTCAATTCTGCTTTAAAGTCTTTTCCAAATCCTCTTTTGTCCTTATTATTCTTTTTTACGTCCTTTGATACTTTATTCTTCGAATCTTTAGCCATTTTATATCCTCCTTAAAATAGCTTATTTTGTTTCTTTATGTGTTGTACGTTTTTTACAGAATTTGCAGTACTTTACAATTTCTAATCTTTCTGTATTATTTTTTTTGTTCTTTTCTGTTATATAGGTTCTTCTTTTACATTCTGTACATTCTAATGTAATTGCTTCTCTTGCTCCTTTTGCAGCCATTTTTATACACCTCCGTTACTATGTGCTTTCTTTGAAACGATGTGAGCCATGTATATCTCATACATACGCTTGAATATTTTATCATGTATTTCTCTAGTTGTCAATAATTCGTGTTATTTTTTACAAAAAACGATTTGTTTTTTTAATTATTTTCTATTACATTACTCCTATTTTACAATTTTTTTACATTTATAATACATTCTTTCTTCTTTCTTTATTTTTATGGACAAGCTTTTTTTCTTATATTATAATGAAGACAAATGATATTCGAGTAAAGAGAGGTTTTTATTATGACACAAAAGAATAGAATACAAAATGATGAAGCACGATCTTTAACCGATGCTTTTCAGGAATTAAGACAAAGTCAAGCTCGTACTGTTGAATTAAATCCGTATGCAAAAAAACACAGAAAGGCAAAAAAGGAAAATCATACTGTAAAAATAAAATGCTCTAAAAAAGAAAAAGATTTAAGTTCAAAATTTGAAGTAAAAACATTAGAAAAAAAATCTCCTTTTCATAAGGCAAAACAAAAGAAAAATAAGTTAAATCAAACCATTTTTTCCAAAAAAGCAAATGACAAAAAATATACAAAAACACCTTCTGGCCGAATTCGAACGAAAGGTGTTAGTGTTTTCACTTTATCTCTTTCTGCTTTTTGTTTTGTAGTATTATTTGCAAATTACAATTTTGCAACCAATACTTCTTATATCGAGCCTACGATTTCCACAGAAGAATTCGAAGCAAACCAAAAAGCATACAATTTAGAAGAAATTATTCAAACAAATATTAGCGTAACCAAAACCAAAAATAAATCAACAGAAGAAAGAGAGATTCCTTTTCACACCACATATCGTGATAATTCTTTTCTACCCAAAGGAGAACAAGTTATTACTCAACCAGGAACTGTTGGTAGAGAAAAAGTTACTGTTGTAAGAACTTATGAAAATGATCAGTTAATCGAAGAAAAATGTATTAGTAGTACTATGCTTCAAGAACCAATTGAACAAATTGTCGATGTTGGAACTTCAGAATTTTTAGCAAAATATAAAGTTCATATTGGTGATACTATGTATCTAACAAAAGATTCTATTTTAAAAGAATCCGCAAATTCTAGTTCAAAAAATATTATCACAATTAAGAAAAATTTAGATGTACAATTATTAGAATTATCTGGTGATTGGTGTAAGGTATCTTATAACGGTACGCAAGGTTATATTGAAGCATCCGCCCTAACCTCTGCTACAATTAATCCAGAAATGGTTGAAAAAAATAGAATTGAAAAGATTTTGTCCACAGTTGATCCTTATATGGCATTAAATAAACCAAGTGGTTTAACACTAGATGATTTTAAACGTATTTTAAGTGGAAACAGTCAAGATCAAAATAAAGTTTTTGAGCAAAATGCTGTCTACTTCTACGAAACAGAACAAAAGTATAATATTAACGGAGTATTTCTAGCGGCCGTAGGTATTCATGAAAGTCAATGGGGAACTTCTAATATTGCTAACGATAAAAAGAATTTGTTTGGCTATGGGGCTTATGATAATGATGCTTATGGATCTTCTTATACTTTCACTACTTACCAAGAAGGAATTGATCTTGTTGCTAAAATCTTTGTAAAATATTATATTAATCCAGCAGGTACTCCTATTTACGATGGTGAAATTGCACAGGCTAAATATTATAATGGTCCAACCGTTTCAGGTATTAATGTTCGCTATGCGAGTGATCCAGAATGGCATACCAAAGTATTTTCTATAATGGAAGATTTATATCAAAAATTATAAAAGAAGGGAAGTTTCATGAAGCGAATAAGCAAAAAAATATCAAAAAACTCAGTATATAAAATTCAAACTAAACATGATAAAGCAATTTTAATAGGCCTAATTTTAGTTCTATTAGGCCTTATTTCTCTTTATGTAGTACTTATTTCACAAAGTTCTGCACGTTCTTCTTATGCAAACGAATTAGTAGATATTGCAAATCAAGATAAAAATCCTATCTTTAAAATTGAAAAAATTATTTTGCATAGTAGTGCAGATGCAATTGATAATAGTGATAATCAAGATTTAAAAGATTTAAGTGTTTGCCAATATACTGATATTGCAATTTATATTAATAATACTTCTACCATAAAAGAATTAACAAATGAAAATACAATTCAATCTTTAACCATTGATCAGATTTCTCTCGAAAATTCATCAAATCGTGGAAAAAGAAATTTAAATTATAAACTTCCTTATAACTTCGGAAAATTTCGTTTATTAACTGAGAATTCTTCTGGAAAAATTGATTTTAACATTCTTCGTAATAATCAGGATTATGAATCAAATAGTTATGCAGGTCCAACATTTTGTACAGACTGTTCTGTCCCTATTACACTTGGATATGTAAATCAAGATATTATAGAACATTATTCTGTAAAAGGAGATAGTAATCAAATTTCCTTTAATGGAAAAATATTAGAAAATGCGAACATTCCTTTAGCAGATCTAGAAACAACAATTAAATTTCGTATTAATATCACTAGCAATGCCGGAAAAAAGTATAGTTATTATGTACATACTTCCATTCCTTTAAAAGGACAAACAACTGGTATTTATTCTGGATATGTAATGAGTATTAACCAAAATCCTGGAAGCTTTTTTGAAGTAGAATAAAAAAAGTAGCTTCGCCAGATGTATAGATTGCTTGGCAATCGCACAGACTAAAGAAACTTAATCTTGTTGCTCCATAAATTTCTTATGCAATAAAAAATAAAAGGTACTCTATTTAATAATAGAATGCCTTTTATTTTTTTCTTCTTTTTATTTTTCTTTCTTCTTTTTGTTTGCTTTCTTTTTCTTTATATTCCTTTCTTTTTTCTTTCTCTTATTTTCTTCTTCCTTTACTTTTAAAATTCTATCTTTACTATTATTCTTTTTTTTCTTTGCCACAGAATATCCAAATTTTCCTATTTTCTTATCTAATGTATAATATCCACCATTTGCATAAGCAATTAAATTACATTTTGATATGTCAAAAGCTCCAGTTTCCCCTATGTACTCTTCTTTTACATGTATTGCAAGTACTTCTGCTATAAACATTGTATGGCTTCCTAAATATTTTTCTTCTTTCACCCTACATTCGATTGAAATCGGACTTTGTTGAATCATAGGACATGATACAAATTCTGCTTTTTCCTTTGAAAGTTTCATTTCTTTAAATTTATCTACCTTCGCTCCCGTCTTTACCCCACACCAGTCTGTCGCATACGCTAATCTTTCATTTGTTAAGTTAATTACAAATTCTCCTGAGGCTTTGATTAATTCATAAGAATATCTAGTTGGTCTAACTGATACATACACCATAGGTGGATTTGTATTAATAATCCCCGTCCATGCAACTGTTATAATATTTGATTTTTCCATATCTCCACATGAAACCATAACAGCTGGAATCGGATAAAGAAAAGTTCCTGGCTTCCACATTACTTTTCCCATTTTTTACCTTCTCTCTTTCCTTGATCTCTTTTTATTAATTTATCTTTTAATTTTTTTAAATAGTTAGAATTTATTCACTTTAAAAGCAAGTTTCATCTTAATACCTTTTGGTATATTGTTAGACTAAACTTGCCAATTTTTTCTTGTTTTCCTTATTCTTGTTCTGGACCTTCTGGAACTGCTAAGCTTCTATCACGAATTTCTTTATATTTCATCGTTGCAGATAAAGCTCTTTTATCGCTCTTTAGAATTGGTGCTCCATGCCCAAATGTCGTTTGATAGCTACCATCTTTATTCTGAATAACCGATCCAATATATCCCTTATTAAATTTAAGTGCCATATCTATACTATCATCTGATAATAAATTATTTACAACACATTGATAATAATTTGGATTATAAAGCTTTCTTGTTTCTGAATTTACTGACAATTCTATTAAAGTAATATCCCCATATATTGTATCTGTTTGTTCTTTTCCATTTACATATCTTGTTACTTGATACTCCTCCACATAATCGGAAAAGACAGGTATTTCGTAAACAAAACCAATTCTTCCTGTTTGCTGAATTTTGATTTTTTCACCATTTCTTCTTTGAAGTATCCATTCATTTCCATCTATATCTTTTCTTCCAATTTTTAGAATCGATTCTCTAGAATATTCATCACTATAATCATATAATACTTTTAATCTTGCTTGTCTTTTTTCTTCTAATCGTTTTGCTTTCAATTCATCTAATTCTGCATTATATTTTTTTCTACGTTCCTCCGTTCTAATTTTTTCATATGCTTCTTCTAGTCTTTTCTTGTATAGTTCATCCCTCTGTTTCGTTTTAAAATTTGCATTTGGACTTTGAAGTGATTCTTCTATTTTCGTTATCATTCTTTGATACCTATATTCTAAATTTCTATCTGCTTCTTGAGGCGTACGATATACTTCACAAGCTAAACGATTGGTCCCTAATAATTCATATGCATTTAATTCTTTACGAAATGGTACTTTTCCATTTTGCTCCTTATTCAACATTCTTTCTGATAAATTTTTATCAAACATTTCTCTTCCTACTGTATTCTTAATTAAATCAAAACTCTTGGTAACTTCTTGCTTTTGCATTTCTATTACTTTTCTTGCAGCATCTGTTAAATTTGGAATTCCTAATTTAATATCTAACATTCGTATTGTATGTTCATACTTTTCTAAAATAAATTGATCTTTTTCTTGTTCTGTACGACTATTCCCTTGCAAGTCACGTTCAATTGCATCTCTATTTGTTCCAATTAATTCATAAGGATTTTTTATCATGTTTTATTTCCTCCATCTATTTATTCTTCCTTTATACTTATCTTATAGCTATTTTTTACTCTTACTCTTTCTATTTTACCATATTTTTTTAAATAAAGCAAAAAATAGACTACAAACTACTAATTTTTGTAATCTCTAGTCTATTTTTTCTATTAAAATTTAATTTTAAACATAAAAAAAACTAGCGACAACCTATCTTCCCAGCAGGGTAACCTACAAGTATTTTCGGCACATTAGAGCTTGACTTCTGTGTTCGGTATGGGTACAGGTATTTCCTCTATGTTATCATCACTAGAAATT
>DVNH01000007.1 GCA_018714565.1 Candidatus Merdicola faecigallinarum
ATTAAAAGAAATACAAAATGAATTCTTGAAATTAGATTTGATTTTTTATGTAATTTCACATGAGGAAGAAAATAATTATTTTGAAAAAGCAATGTACGGAAATTATAATAATAAAAGAATTATGATGGTAAATATGGGAGGAAAGACCACTGAATTAGTAATATTTTCAAATAATAAAGTAGAGAAAAAAATAAACTTAGATATTGGTGTTGGGGATGTTAATGAGCATTTTCCACAAATAAATGATATCGATTCTAATTTAAAACAAGAAGAAATAATTAATTATATCATAAATAAATTAAAAGATATTAATATTGATTTTAATTGTGAGATTGCAATACATACAGGAGGAGAATTAAGATTTCAAAAGTTAGTAAAATATAAGTTACAAGAAAATAAATTTTTTAATGATGGAATACATAAATTATATGTAACTTATGAAGATTTTGATAAAAAGAACAAAGAATTGTTATATAATACAAAATTAGAAGAACTACATAATTTATTACCAGAAAATCCAAAATGGATGGATGGGGCAAAAGCGGGAATAATGCTAGGACAAGCAATATTTAAAAAAGCAAATATAAAATATATTATACCATCTGATTTAAATTTAATTCATGGAGTAATAAAGGAAGAATATAAGTGCTAGGAGGATAAAAATGGACTTGAAAAAGCAGTTAGAAGAATATCAGCCATGTAATGAACAGGAAGATAAGGATAAACAAGTTATGTTAAAATACATCAATACGTTTGATGATGTACTTACAAGAAATAATGAATTTGGGCACTTTACGGCATCAGCATGGGTAGTAAATCAAGAAAAAACAAAAGTATTAATGATATATCATAATATTTACCAATCATGGGCATGGACAGGAGGACATGCGGACGGAGAAGAAAATTTGTTAGAAGTGGCAGTTCGAGAACTAAAAGAAGAGACTCGGAGTAAAGAGTGTAAAAATACTTGACGAAAATATTTATTCTATTGAGGTTGTATGTGTAAATGGACATATAAAAAAAGGAAAATATGTACCTTCTCATGTGCATTTAAATTTAACTTATCTTCTAGAAGTTGACGAAAATGAAACTTTAAGAATAAAAGAAGATGAAAATAAAGGTGTGAAATGGTTTGAATTAGAAAAAGTAAAAGAAGTTTCAAATGAGGAATGGATGATAAAAAATGTTTATAAAAAATTAAACGAAAAATTGGAAAAATATAAAACAAATAAGATCGAATAAATGGAGATAAAATGAATAACAAGGAAATCATAGAAAAAGTAGAAAAATTAGTTGAAATGTATAAAAATGGTGCACTAGGTGGAGAAGTAATGCCAGAAGATAGTAATCCACATCTACCGAAAGAAACGATAGAAAATTATAATTATTATACATTACCAATGGCTCTCAATTATCAAAGAAACTCTTATAAATTATGGGAAAGTGCTAATGACACATGGAATGATCCGGAAACGAATTTTGTGTTTGATACGAAGAAAGTTAGTGTATCTAATTTGGAAGAAGTACAAAAGGCACTTACAAAATATAAAGTTGCCCTACAGAAAAACAAGCAAACTGAAATATGGATAAAATTGTGTAATACAATTAATACATTATTTGATGGAGATATAAGAAAATTATTTGCAATAAATAACTACGATGTAAATAGAATAAGAGATTATATTCAAAAAGAAAATAAAACGAAATTTCCATATTTGTCGGGTAATAAAATATGTAATTATTGGCTCTATGTATTATATCAATATACAGATGTAAAATTTATCAATATTGGGGACTTAACAGTGGCTCCTGATACACATGTAATAAAAGCAAGTTATAGATTAGGGCTGATAAATGATCAAGAATTAGAATCCAATAATGTTCAAATATTAGTAATTCATAGATGGAATCAGTTACTAAAGAAAACAAAATATAATCCAATTGATATACATACACCAATGTGGTTGTGGAGTAGAAATGGTTTTAAAGATTTGCAATAGATCTTTTAGGAGTGAATTTTATAAAATTTAAGGAGAGAAAGGTAAATGGAAAAAATTATTGTAGAAGTGGGATCTACTTGTACCAAAGTAGATAAATATGACGGACATAATATTGAAAAGTTAAATGGGAAAACAATACAATTTAAGAAACATTATAATGAAGATGGAGTTTTAAGAGAAAGTGATGTAAAAGAACTAATTGAAAGTATAAATGGGTTAAAGATGATTTCCAAAGAGATATATGTATGTGGAACAAGTATTTTTCGAGGATTGAAAAAAGAAGAAAAGGAAACGTTCTTAACTAATTTTAGAAAGGAAACTGGCTATGATTTTAATATTATTTCTCAAGAAAGAGAAAATGAATTAACTGTTTTTGGAACAACACGATTTGTAAAGGATAAAGTATGTGTATTTATTGGCGGTGGAGGATCTACTGAAATTGCAATATATGATAAAAACATAAAAGAAAGTGTAAATACGAAGATTGGTGTTATAGATGTAATGCAGAAATTTCCAGATTTAGCAGAAGATTTAGCAACTACAGATCTTGAACAGGTAAAGAGTTATATAAAAGAAAGATTACATTTACCTAAAGAAAAGGCAGATATATTAATATTGGCAGGTGGAGGCCATGAAAAATTTGCAAGATATTCTGGGATAAAATATGAAAAAAATACTTTATATGAAGATAAAGCTTCTCCAATTATGATGGATATCAAAACGAGAATAGAAGAAACAGAAAGATATTACAGAAAAATTTCATTGGACGAAATAAGAAAAAGAGTGAAAGATCCAGATTGGTGGTATGCCACAAGAGCAATGAGTGCTTTTGTTTTAGTAGTTGCAGAAGCAATAGGAGCCAAATATATAGTACCAACAGACATTGCTATGGTATATGGAATTTTAAATAAATAGAAAGGTGAAAATGATGGATGGAGTTATAAAAGTAGGATTAGGAATCATGATTAAAGATGAAAATAAAGTCTTATTGGGCCATAGATGTGAAGACTATGGTGATACAGGTGGAATTTATGAACCAGGAAGTTGGACGTTTCCAGGAGGAAAGCAAGAATATAATGAAACTATTTTCGAAGGGGCAATTAGAGAAACAAAAGAAGAAACAGATTTAGATATAGCAGATTTAGAAGTGTTTAATGTAGTAGATGATATACAACCAAATAAACATTATATTACAATACAAATAATTGCAAATAAGTTTGAAGGAGAATTAAAAAACTTAGAACCAACAAAACATAGTGAATGGAAATGGTTTGAACTAAATAATCTACCTCAAAATTTATATACTCCAACAAAAGAATTTATAGAGAAATATTTAGAAAGGGATCACAAGAAAAAACGCTAAACATTTATTGAAGACGATAGGAGATAACAATGATATTAAGTAGTGAAGAAGCTTTAAAATTATTAGAAGAAGCAGAAAGGTTAAATCCAGGTCGATGGGTAGAACATTCCAAGAAAGTAGGAGAAGCTTCAAGAAGAATAGCTGAAAAATTAAACTTAGACACAGAAAAAGCGAAAACATTAGGATATATACATGATATAGGAAAAAGAAATGGACAGGGAACACATCATGTAATAGGAGGATACAAATTTTTAAGAGAAAAAGGGTATGATGATGAATACGCCAATATCTGTTTAATACATTCCTATTTAAATAATGATATAAACTGTACGGCTGGAGGAGTACCAAATCCAGATAGTGATGGTTATGAGTTTAGAAAAGAATTTGTAAAAAAACATGAATATACAATATATGAAAAAATTATTAATTTATGTGATTTAATGTGTACAAATGAATTTATGACTTTAGAACAAAGACTGATAGAGATTATGACAAGACGAGGAGTAGACAGTAATACAGTGTATCATATTACAGAAGCGATTAAGTTAAAAAAAGAAATAGATGGATTATTAAAATGTAATGTATATTCACTATTTCCTGAAATAATAGAAAATATTATGAAGTAAAAAACAGAAAAGTAAGAAATCAAATGAATACAGATACTGAAAAAGAGATAGCAAAAGAAAGATATCAATATTTGGAAGATTTTTCAAGGAATTTTATGATGAATGGAATGGTGTAAAATGAAAGTATTATTTGCAACAATAAATCCAGCAAAAATAAAAAAATACAAAGAAAAGTTGGAAAGAGCAGGAATTGAATTAATTACAATAAAGGATTTGGGTTTTGAATTAAATGTTGATGAAAATGGAAAAGATGCAATTGAAAATGCATATATTAAAGCAAAAGCATATTATGATGCTACTAAGTTACCTACAATAGGAATGGATAATAATTTATTTATAGAAGAATTGCCAAAAGAAAAACAACCAGGAACTCATGTAAGAAGAATTCATGGAAAAAGATTAAGCGATGATGAAATGATTGCATATTATACTAATCTAGTAAAAGAATATGGCGGAAAATTAACAGCAAAATGGATATATGGAATGGTGATTTGTATTAATAATGAGATAAAAAAATATTCTTGGAGTAAAGATCATTTCTATTTTGTAGACAAGGTATGTGATAAAAGAAATCCTGGCTATCCATTAGACTCTATTAGTATTGTACCTAAATTTAATAAATATTTGGTCGAGATGACAGAAGAGGAAAAACGAAAATTAAACGAGGAAGAAAATAACGGTGATGAGGCAATTCATTTTATTATAAATACTATTCTGAATTGCAAAGGAGGAAAATAAGTGATACTTTCTACATTATGCTATATAGAAAGGGCAAATAAATATTTAATGTTACATAGAACAAAAAAGGAAAATGATATCAGTAAAGATAAATGGCTAGGAATAGGTGGAAAGTTCGAAGAAGGGGAAAGTCCTGAAGAATGTATTGTGCGAGAAGTGAAAGAAGAAACGGGGTTAAAATTAAATTCTTATCAATTAAGATGTATTGTAACATATGTATCAACGACTTGGGAGACAGAATATATGTATGTGTTTACTTCGGATAATTTTAGTGGAACAATGATTGAATGTAATGAAGGAGATCTTGAGTGGATAAATAAAAATGAACTTAACAAGTTAAATACATGGGAAGGCGACAAGATTTTTGTGCAGAAAATACAAAACAATGATCCTTTTTTTACAGTAAAATTTGAATATGATGGAGATAAATTAATTTCATATCATGTAAAAGAATATTAAAA
>DVNH01000059.1 GCA_018714565.1 Candidatus Merdicola faecigallinarum
ACTTTGTAACGTTAAAAATGCCAGCAGAGGTAGAAATAAAGAATCTATTTGTAACAGGAACATTAATTGATTTTGATGTAAGAGTAAAAGATATTGATCATGCTGTTCTAACGAATAAAGTGAGAATGGAACTAAGAGATGAGGAAACAAATTTAATCTTATTAGAAGAAATAAATACAAATGAAGAATATACAAGAAAAACAATTGAAAAACTAGAAACTGGAAAAACCTATACCTTAAGTTTTTATGCAGATCAATATAACGAAGGAAATACGGATGAAACATATGAAGCGAATTATTTATTAAAAGAATTGAAAATAGTAACTGAGACAGGAATTACAGGAAATATAGATCTTACTGGATTAACGAAAAAAGAAATAGGAAAAAATTTAGTAGATATGTCATCCGAAGTTAAGTGGTATGTGTATCCCAATTTTAATACAGAGGATCATTATGGAAAGGAATATAATGAAGAAACAGAAATTTTAACATTGGGAGGCTATGGAAATCAGAGAAGAGCAGTATACGATTTAGAGGAGTATGCTGGACAAGAGGTAACAATCAGTTTTCAAGCAAAATTAGTAACGAAAGGAAATAATGGAACAAGTACACTATATTTACAAAATAGCAAAAAAGATCAAAATCGTACTAAGATCGAAGGAATACAAAAAAATGAATGGAAAGAGTATACATATACAGTAATGTTAGATGAAACAGGGTATTTAGGTTTTTATATTGATAGAGGAAATGGAGTAGAAATAAAGGAACTTCAAATTGAACTAGGAGACAAAAAGACAAGCTATGAGGAATACCAATATGTTATGGAAACAGAAATACTTGTTAATTTAGAAGATCGAAAAAATGAAATTTTTACAAATGATTATTATATAAAAATATATAAAGAGAATCAATTGGAAAACGAGTATCGCTATCAAGAAATTTCAGAAGATAACATTGTTGAAAATCAGAAAAAAATGTTTGAAGTGAAAACAGATTCAAGCTATAGAATTGATTTAGTTGTCAAAATAGGCGAAAGAGAATATGTGTTAGATAGCCAAGAATTTGCCACAAAAGAAGAGAAGGAAATTAAGGGAATTCGAAATAAAGAAGAATATTTAGAAATACAACCAAATGGAAGTTATATTTTATTAGAAGATGTTGATCTTAGTGGTGGTAAAAACAATGAATATCGATTTGGAATGGATATAGACGATGCACTTGTTTTTAATGGAGAAATTGATTTTAATGGTAAAAGTATCACAAGAGATAATAAAAATTTGGATAATAATATTTCGGGAGAATTATTTTGTAAGATTGGGTCGAAAGGAGTACTTAAAAATCTTGTATTGAATATTAAGTTAAATAATATCATTGAAAATCAAAGATTTAAGGCACTTACCTATATAAATGAAGGAACGATTCAGAATCTAAGAATTAATCTGATAGAAAGTAGCAATCTTCCTAATGTTAATTTTTCAATGATAGGACAATTTAATTATGGAACGATCGAAAATTTTATTATTCATTCAGAAGTTCCTATGCATGGTGTAAGAGTTCTTACTTTGGGAGTTTACGCTAATTATGGAACGATACAAAATGGATATCTATATGGTGAAAACATCCAAACAACAGATAATATAACAGGAAATAATAGAAATATTGGAGGTATTGTTGTATCAAACTATGGTACGATTCAAAATATATATAGTTTAATTAATATTGATCTTAATGGAAATGCATCAGTAGAAAATGTAGGGAATATAGCTTCTAATTCTGGATCTGCACAAACAAGTATAATGAGAAATTTATATTCTGTAGGATATGGAAAAAATGTAGATCAGAATTTATCTTTAGGACCAACCATTGGAGACGCAAATAACATATATGAATTAAAAAATGTATATTATTTTGCAGATGAAATTTTTCAAAATACTTATAATACAAAATCCACTGAACTTGCTTTATACGATATTAGTTTTCAAAATCAAATCCTAAATTCAAGTGGAATGTTTGAGGTGGATGAATTAGTTCAAAAAGGGTATTATCCAAGATTAAAGTTACCAAATTGTATGCCAATACAGGAATATATTCCCTTGCCAAAAATAACAAATGAAGATTTACCAGATATTTTATCAACAGAAGTATTAGAAGAAGGAACGACAAGAGTAAAAGTAAAATTTAGTGTAAACAATCCGTCTGGAGAAACCGTTACTAATATAAAGATAAAAGATATTAATTGTGTAATTTTATCACAAGAGTATCAAAAAGGAACTTCAAAAGTAATTGCAGAGTTAAATGAACCAATTCGTTGTGTTTCTGCCTATAGTGTATTAAGTATTACAACAAAGGGAGCATATAATTTACCATATACAAGAGAATTCGAAGAAGGAGAAAGAATAATTGCTGTAGAATTCTTCCATGAAATTCAAAGTGTAGCAGATTGGAAAGAAATGAATACTTCTCCTACGGAAAACTATAAAATCATGAAAGATTTAAATTTTATAAATGAAGGAAAGGATATAAGTATAAAATCTGGATTTTCTGGGAAAATTGATGGGCAAAATCATCTTATTTCTAATATTATAATTTCAGAAGATATGAATGGATTATTTTTAGGAAATTTTGCAGGGGAATTAAAAGATTTAAATATTAAAAATTATACTCAAACAATTAAAAAAGGTGGAGATTATGGATTTATTGCATCTACACAAAAAGGAGCAAAGATAAAAAATGTTCATATTGATACTAGTAAGATCAACTTACAAAATACAGAAATTGGTGTACAAGTGGGAGGATTTATTGGACGAAACATTTTTGGAAAAATCGAGGATTCCTCTATAAAAAATATGACAATGAATTTAAACAATGCGACCAAACAACTTACGATAGGAGGAATGATTGGAAGAAATCAGCAGGGAGGAATCGAAAGTAGTTTTATACAAAATTTAAATGTTGAAGCAAAAGAAATAGAAATTAATGGGTTAGGAGGCATTATCGGAGAGGATTCTTCAGGTAGTAATGGGGAAGAAAGTAATATTTTAAATTGCTATGTAGAGGGAAGAATAAGAAATGAATCGAACGGTAATTATATAGGAGGAATAATTGGACGTGCATATAATCCGTATTTAATAGTAGAAAATTGTATTAGTAAGGTGGATATCTATACAAATGGAGAACGAATTGGTGGAATTCTTGGAGTTGGTGATAACTTAAAAGCGGAATCCAATTTAGCTTTAGGAAATCTTTATACCAATAAAGCAACTGCTACTACTTTTTATAGAATCGGATACGGCGTAACGGGAAAAAATTATGCTTATGAAAAACAATTAATTAATGGATATCAAGCGGAAGAATTGTTGGGAGCGGATCAATTATTCACATTGGAAGAATTAAAACAAAGAGACACTTATTTTAATCAATTGAAATTTGAAAATGCATATAATTATGATTCTTTAGAAAAAGGTATTTTACCAAAGTTATACACAAAAGACAGATCGACATTGGTAACTGGACAAGAAGATATCTTTTTCGATGAAGAGAAAGATCTAATAGTAGAAAATGTATTAGTAGAAAAAGAAAATAATATTAGTGCTTCTATTCGTCTTGAGATACAAAATGGAAAGAATGCAATGATAGAGAAAATAGAAATTGAAGATTTAGAAGTTGACATACTTCAGAATGAAACAAGAAATAATAGAACATATCTTACCTTAAAAGTAACTCCAAAAAGATATTACGATACCTATCCAATGAGAAAGATTTTTTATGAAATAGAAGGACTGCATAAAGAGCAAGAAGTTGAAATAAGAATTGAAACCCAATTTTATAAAGAATTGTATCGCTATGAAGATTGGCAAGCGATCGAACTTGGTACTTATCAAAATTACCGATTAATGAACAATATTGACTTTGCGGGAAAACAAAACATAAAAGCAAATGTAACTTTAGCAAGATTAGAATCAGAAGGTGGAAATAAAACATTAAAAAATATAAACTTAAAATTAAATGGAAGTGATCAAGG
>DVNH01000008.1 GCA_018714565.1 Candidatus Merdicola faecigallinarum
GAGAGAAAAAGGAATAGAAAATGAGTAAAAGACCAATAGTAATGATAACAATTAGCTATATATTGGGTATTTTATGGGGGATATACGTAAAGGTTATCCCTCTTTTTTTATTATCAATACTGATGCTTCTCATTATTTTGCTTTTAAGAAAAAGAAAAAAGAATAAATATATAAGATGGGCAAAAATAAAATTTCCGTTTTCTATTATTATTATTTTTTTTCTTTTTTCTAATATTGGTAATTTTCAGACTTTAAGTAGAGAAAAGAAATACGAAATGCTATATCAGCAGGTGGAAGAAATCAACATAGTAGGAATTATTGCAAGTGAAATAGAAGAGAAAGGAAGAATAAAACAATGTGAAATAGAAATTATTGCAGGAAATGGAAGCAAAATCTATGAAGGAACAAAATTATATTTACAGATGATCGATACGAAGCATCAAAATTTAAAATTAGAATATGGTGATTTAATTCAAGTAAAAGGAGAATACAAAGAACCGGAGATTCAAAGAAATCGAAACGGATTTGATTATAAAAGATATTTAAAAACAAAAAATATTTACGGTACAATAGAAGTTACAGAAAATATTACAAAAATAAAAGGTAAACAAAAGAACTTTTTTATGCAATTTTGTTATCAGATTCGATCATCCATAAAAACAAAAGTGAGACAATATATGCCAGAGGAAATTGCGAATGTAATGATTGGAATTTTAATTGGAGATACTAGTGAAATTTCAGAGCAAATAAAAAAAGATTTTGATAAAAGTAATTTACTTCATATTCTTTCTGTTTCTGGAGATCATATTGGAACATTAATGATTGGAATATTTTTTTTAATAAATAGAATGAGAATAAATAAAAAAATAGGATATTTCATAGTGGCTATTATTTTATTTTTTTTCTTATTTGTTGCAGGTTTTACTCCATCGGTTGTTAGAGCATGTATGATGGGAATTCTTTCTATTTTAGCTAATATTTTTCATCGAAAATCTGATATTTGGAATAATCTTGCATTTTCATTATTTGTTTTATTATGGATAAATCCATTTTATATAGAACATATGGGATTACAGCTTTCTTATTTAGGTAGCATAGGAATTTTATTGGGAAATATAAGAATGACAAGAACAATAGAAAACAAGTCAAAAAACTTGGATAAGATTAAGAGATATATAAAGGATATTTTAAAAATTACTATTTTTGCACAAAGTATGATTTTCCCTGTTCTCTTATTTCAATTTGGAACAATATCCACTATTTTTTGTATATCTAATCTGTTAGTAAGTCCATTAATGAGTATTATAATTTTAGTTGGTTTTCTTTTTTATTTAATTTCTTTTCTGTTTGGGGGAATTGCAAATATTCTTTGTTTTCTCTTAGAAAGATGTGTAAGATTATTAATTCAAATAGCAAGTTTATGTGCATCAATCCCTTTCGCTAAAATATATTTTATTTCACCAGGTATTATTTTACTTTTTTTCTACTATCTTATTTTAATTTCACTTTTAATTTCAAAGCCAAAACAGAAGAAAAGATTTGCTAGGAATATCTATTTTATTTTAATTCTATTTTTTTCTATCTATACTTTAAATAAAGTTCTGCCACAAAACATGAAAATTCACTTTGTAGATGTAGGACAAGGGGATTGTACTTATATAGAAACAAGGTTTCATAAAAGAATTTTAATTGATGGAGGAGGAAATTATGAAACAGGTAATTATAGCGTAGGAGAAGATGTTTTATTACCATATTTGTTAAAAAATCAGATTGGATATATTGATTATGTTATGATTAGCCATTTTGATATGGATCATTGTAGGGGACTGATCCCTGTATTAGAAAATATTAGGATAGGGAAAGTTATTTTTGCAAAACAATTTGTTAAAAATGAAGAATATCAAGAAATAATAGAGACTATAAAAAGAAGAAAGATAGCAGTTCAATTAGTAAAAGCGGGAGATAAATTAAAAGTGGATTCTAATACAGAAATGGAAATTTTACATCCAAAGGAAGCGTATAGTAAGCAACATAAAGACGACTTAAATACGAATTCGATTATGGCGAGAATAAAATATCAAAGCGAAGGTAAGACAATTTATGCTTTATTTACTGGAGATATAGAAGAGAAAGCAGAAAAGAAATTGATAGAAGAAAATATTTCTTTAAGAGCAGATATTTTAAAAGTAGGTCATCATGGATCGAAAACATCAACAATAGAAAAATTCTTAGAAAAAGTAAAGCCCAAAATTTCTCTTATTGGAGTGGGAAAAGAAAATCGTTTTGGACATCCAAATAAAAATGTTCTAGATCGTTTAACAAAAGTCGGTAGTGATATTTACCGAACAGATGAAGATGGAGAAATTATCATTAAAATTAATACAAAAGGAAAGATAAAAATAGAAACAATGATTCCATAGAGAATAAATAAAAAACGAATTACATAGATGAAAAATAATATTAGGAAGAGATAAGAAAGCAGAAAAATAGTTACTATATTCTATGAATCGAATTTTTTGTATAAATTTAACAATATTGGTGCATACTACAAAAAAAGAAAAAGGAGAATTGAGATGGAGCAAAAGAAATTTATTCTGATAAATCTTTCTATTATTTTGGTACTATCAATTATAGCTGGAATTTTATTATATCGATTAAATCAAAAAGAAGCGGAGAATGTGCAAGAAATAGCAGATGAAAAAATAACGGATGAATGCGTAGAAGAGGGAAAAGCTCTTGCAAATCAAACACAAGAAATATATACAAGTTCAGCAGAAGAGAAAGTATCTCCTAATGCAAGTTTAATAATGAAGAAATATTATAAGAAGTGCAAGCATACAATAAAAGAACATGTAGAATTA
>DVNH01000060.1 GCA_018714565.1 Candidatus Merdicola faecigallinarum
AATATTAATAGTGAATTAAAGAGATTTGATATGAAGCAAGCAGCAAATGGAGCAAGTTATATTAGTGGAGAAATCGTTATTGTAGAATGGGTAGACGGAGTATCAACAGTGCCAGAAGTACTTCCAAAAATCACATTAAAGAGTACGGATGGAACGGTAAGCTACGAATCCTTTATTACACCAACAGGAACAAATACTTATTATTTTGACCAATACATTGAAGATATTAACCATAGTAAAGAATACATCTATGAATTAGAATCTGGAAATCCAAAGAATGTATCGGAAAACAAGAAGATGCAAATTACAATTCCAAACCAAGACTTAGGAATGGTAAAAGAATGGAAGACGAAGATAGAAGACAATAAGTTAATATTTATACCAGATACTTATATAGGAAATATTAATAGTGAATTAAAGAGATTTGATATGAAACAAGCAGCAAATGGAGCAAGTTATATTAGTGGAGAAATCGTTATTGTAGAATGGGTAGATGGAGTATCAACAGTGCCAGAAGTACTTCCAAAAATCACTTTAAAGAGTACAGATGGAATGGTAAGTTATGAATCCTTTATTACACCAACAGGAACGAATACTTACTATTTTGATCAATACATCGAAGATATTGACCATAGTAAAGAATATATCTATGAATTAGAATCTGGAAATCCAAAGAATGTATCGGAAAACAAGAAGATGCAGATTACCATTCCAAACCAAGACTTAGGAATGGTAAAAGAATGGAAAGCAAAAATAGAGAATAATATTTTAAAATTTGAAGTAATGCCAAAAATAGAAAATGTAAGTGAGGATAAGGAACAAATACAGACACTTCCAGAAGTAAACGGGGTACAAAATGAAACTTCTATTGAAGTAGAAAATCAAGAAAAGATAGAAAATAGTAATGATAGTAAAAACAATATAATAGAAGCTGATAAAAAAGAAGAACATGAAAATGAAACAGAAGAGAATAAGAAAGAGCAAATAGAGAACACAGAAAATTCTAGAAAAGATACACAAAACAGAATAGAAGAAGTGAAAAAGAATGAGAAATAAAAAACTTACAGAAGAGATAAAAAATAATTGAAAATAAAGTGAGGAATATATTCAATGAGAAGATGGGAGAAAAAAATTGCTTGTATAGTTCTAGTAGTAATACTACTAGAACTATCAATCAAATCTTATGCAATTAGCACAATAGTGGAGAATTCTAACCAGGAAGAAAATATACAAAAGGAAACGTTAATCGAGAATGACATTCAAAGCAATGTGAAACAGGAAGAAAAGCAAACAAATCAGAATTTAAAAGAAACGGATGAAAATCATAAAATACAAGAAAGTGATAAAGAAACAAAGAATCAAACGAATAACAAAGAACAGGAATCCACATATCGTATAGAAACTTCAAATAATGTATCAGATACTTATGTAGGAAATATTAATAGCGAATTAAAAAGATTCGATATGAAACAAGCAGGAAATGGAGCACATTATGTAAGTGGAGAAATTGTTATCGTAGAATGGGTGGATGGAGTATCAACTGTGCCAGAAGTACTTCCAAAGATTACATTAAAAAGTACGGATGGATTAGTAAGCTATGAATCCTTTATCACACCAACAGGAACGAATACTTATTATTTTGATCAATATATTGAAGACATTGATCATAGTAAAGAATACGTTTATGAGCTAGAATCTGGAAATCCAAAGAATGTATCGGAAAACAAAAAGATGCAAATTACAATTTCAAATAAGGAATTAGGTAATATAAAAAAGTGGAAAGCAAAGATAGAAGGAAATACATTAAAATTTGTACCAGATACCTATATTGGTAATATTAGTAGTGAATTGAAGAGATTCAATATGAAACAAGCAGCAAATGGAGCACACTATATAAGTGGAGAAATTGTTATTGTAGAATGGGTAGACGGAGTATCAACAGTACCAGAAGTACTTCCAAAGATCACATTAAAGAGCACCGATGGAACGGTAAGTTACGAATCCTTTATCACACCAACCGGAACGAATACTTACTATTTTGACCAATATATTGAAGATATTAACCACAGTAAAGAATATATTTATGAATTAGAATCTGGAAATCCGAAGAATGTATCTGAAAAGAAAAAAGGGCAAGTTAAAATTCAGAACCAAGAATTAGGAATTGTAAAAGATTGGAAAGTTAAAATAGAAAATAATACTTTGAAATTTAGAGAAGATACTTATATTGGAAATATTAGCAGTGAGTTAAAACGATTCGATATGAAACAAGCAGCAAATGGGGCGCATTATATCAGTGGCGAAATCGTAATTATAGAGTGGATAGATGGAAAGTCCACTGTACCAGAGGTGCTTCCAAAGATTAGATTAAAGAGTACCGATGGAATGGTAAGTTACGAATCCTTTATCACACCAACAGGAACGAATACTTACTATTTTGACCAATACATTGAAGATATTAATCACGAAAAAGAATATATTTACGAGTTGGAATCCGGTAATCCAAAGAACGTATCGGAAAAGAAGAAAGGGCAAGTTACAATTCAGAATAAAGAGTTAGGTATTGTAAAAGACTGGATAGCCAGTATAGCGGATAACAAATTAATTTTTAAATTAGATGCTTATTTAGGAAATGTAACCAATCAATTAACAAAATTTTCTATTAGCAATAATGGAGAAGGGTATAGTTATATTAGTGGAGAGCTTATTTTTATTGAATGGGTAGATGGAGTGTCAACAGTGCCGGAAAAACTACCAGAGATTCGATTAGTATCGGAAGATGGAAAAAACTCATACGATATGTTTGTAAAACAACTTTCAGGGAACACCTATTATTTTGATTTATGGATTGAAGGTCTTGTCAGTTCAGATATGAAATATTACATTGAAACAGAATCAGGAGATAGAAAAAATATATCACCAGATCGTAAAAGAAAATTAGACTTTGGTGAAAAAACAGGTGAATATAAAAATTATCGATATACGTTCCAATTAGAAGAAGACCAAACAATCGAAGTTAAGATAGAAAGTTATGAAGGGGAAGTAGTAGCTACGTTAGAGCAATTTAATCTTGTAACAGATGGTAAACATTATAGTTATATAGAAGGAGTTGCAAATATAAAAGAAATAGTAGACGGAGAAGAATTTGTTTCAGAATTTCTTCCAAAAGTAAGATTGAAGTCTACAGACAAAACAAAAATAACTCAGATAAAAGTAAGTAAAAGTGGAAATAGTACTTATTCTTTTCGAATTCCTTTAGATTATCAAATAGATGCAGAGAAAGATTACTATTTTGAAGTAGAATCTGGAGATTTACGAAATGGTTCGGATAAGAAAATTGCGATTATGGATTTAAGAAATAAAGTAGGAGAATATAAAAATTTTAAATATACTCTTACCATTAATGAAAGTAATCAAATAAAAGTAGAGCAAGAAAGTTATATAGGAAATGTTGCAACACAATATGTAAAATTAAATTTGACGAGTAATTATTTGACCGGAGAAGCAGTTGTAGTAGAATGGGTGAATGGACAGTCTACGGTTCCAGCATTTAATCCGATTATCAGATTAAAATCAACAGATCATACAGTTAACATTGAAATGTTTGTAAAGCAACAGTCTGGTAATACCTATTATTTTGATTCTAATATTTCAGAAATTAATTTAAATAAAACATATTATATTGAAATTAGTTCTGGGGATTTAAGAAATATTTCAGAGAGTCAAACACAACAGCTAGTACTTCCAAATGGAGAAATTGTAGCTTCCGGAATGTTTCAAGGAAGTATTTCTGATTCTAAAATAACGTTTCGTAAAAGAAGTTATATAGAAGGAATCTATGGAAGTAGTGGACTAAAAGTTGCAGGAGATGCAAGAGGATCTGATTTAAGATATTATCAAATTGGAAACGGACCTAATGTTGCCTTTATGGTTTTTGAAGCACATGGTTTTGAGGATCTTTGGGATCACGATGGACAAGAGCTAATTGAAATTGCAGAACAATTAAAAACAAAATTAGTATCCATGAATGATCAAGAATTACAAAATAAATGGACGATATATATTATCCCAGAAGCAAATCCAGATGGAGTAAGACATGGTTGGACGAATAATGGTCCAGGAAGACAGACTTTATATGGGGCATTAGAAAATGACGGTCATAAAGGAATTGACATGAATCGTTGTTGGCATATATCAGGCACTTCTTATACTCAATATGATGGAAGAAATTATAATGGAAGTGAAGGATTTTCTGCTTATGAAGCTAGGAGTCTTAGAGATTTTTTACTAAATCATAAGTCAGTAAATGGACAGACAATATTAGTGGAATTACATGGATGGACAAATCAAGTAATTGGAGACCAAGAAATAGGTGCTTATTATAAAAATGAATTTCCAACATGTAGACCTACACCTAGTTATGGAGTCGGTTATTTAGTAAATTGGGCAAGAGCATCCTTAGGAAATAGTTCAAGAGTAGCAAGATCTGCTTTGATTGAACTACCATCGGAAGGAATCACAAATCATCAATCTGTTGTAAATGCTGGATATGCAGACCGATTTATTAACGCAACAATTAATATGTTAAGAGGAATTGTATAAAATGAAGAAAAATGTAATAATTGTAATTGTTAGTTTATTAGTGATGATAGGAATTTTTATAGGTTGTAAAAAGTTTCTGATGAAAGATGAAAATAATATCACAAACTATACAGAAGATTTTACAAATAGTACAGAGCAAGAGGAAGTAAAAACGCAAGAAGGATTGAACAATGAGACAGAAAAACAAACAGAAACGCAAGAAGAAATGGTAGAGAAAGAAAAAATAGAAAGATTAAAACAAGAGACAGGGATTACAGGAAACACTGATTTATATTTTGTTGGAAAAGAATATGATGGAAGAGAAGCATTAGCAATCAAACCAGAAGTTTCATTTCAAGTTGCTTTCGCTGGAGTGTTAGAAAAAGAAAAACCAACCTTTGAGAATTTATCAGCAGTCTTAGAACAATTGCCAAAAAAGTCTGGTATTTGGGTAGAAGAAAATAGTAGAGAAAAATGGATTGAAATCCTAAATCAAGTAACAGGAAATTCGTATAAAATAGATGAAAAAGGATTTGTAATTAAAGAAAGCGGACAAGCAGATAATAAATATAGCAAGGCAATGGATGAAATGATAGAAAGTGCTCATACGTATATAATTGCAATTCAAACAAGTTGTTATGTAGTCGATATTGTAACTGGAGAAATTACAGAAAATTTATTTGAGCAGATGGATCCATACCAAGTATGCGAAGTATTCCAAGAAGGAGAAAATCAATTATTTGTTATTACTACCAATTTAGAAAAAAGAATAACGAATCAAGAAATAGTAGATACCATGATTCGAAATAAAATATAGAGATGAAAATGAAAAATGTAAAACAGAAAAAACTACTTAAGAAATGATTTTATATTGTTTCTTAGGTAGTTTTTTGTCGAAATATAGGATACGATTTTACTAGACAATTGATAGAAAACACAGTATAATGAATTACGATATCAAAATTTATTCAAAATTTGCAAATTGGTCTTGATTTGCACTTAGCATAGTTTCTTTATGTTAAGAAATTTTCCAAACATAAAATCTAGATTTTATAAAATTTTTATAAAAAAGTGGATTCGTCATAGGGATAGATTACTTTTTAATTGCACGAATCGAGAAAACTTAACCTTGTTGCATAGTCAAAATGGAAGATTTTTTCCTATGCAATAAAAAATCAAAGAAAGGAGTTTAGGCATATTTAAAATAGCAAATATGTTTATAAAAAATATGAAAAAGAGTGTAAAGTGGGTTGTACTTGTTTTTACAATTGTACTATCTTTATTTAGTGTACCATTATATTTTGTATATGCAGGTTTAGGAATTAAGTTAGAAGCGGTAGCGGAGGAGGAAAAAAACTATATAAAATTAAATTGGGAAGAGTTAAAAGAAGAAAAAGGTATTTATAAAATATGGGGAAAAAAGAAAGAAGACAAAAATTTTCAAACAATTTCAACAATGGATTTTGAACAAAATACGGAAAAGGTGAAGGTATTAAATATTTATCCAACAGTAGAAGAAATGATAAACTTTACAGTATATTCGGGAGAGTCTTATCAGTTGCCGAAGTCAGCATCTTTGAAAAGGTGGATGGAAGAACCAAATGAAGAACATAAAAAAGGGTATGGAAAAGGATTAATTGAAGTAACACCAGTATCTATGAATGAATTTAACCAGAATCCTGGAAATATTTTAAAGAAAAACACAGAAGAGTACCAATATGATATTATTATGTTTGGGACTTGGGATGAAAACGGAAATGAAAACATAAATAATCAAGCAGTAGATGAAATGAAGAAATATATTGCATCAGGAAGAGGTGTTTTGTTTGGTCATGATACAATGAATTGGGATTTAAGTAATTCATCTGGATTTGTACAACTTGCAGATTATCTGAAACTTTATTATGATAGAAGCTTACCTGTTTTTGATGGGCAAAACGAGGTTGGCAACTTTGCTGTAGGAGGGGTATCCAAAATACAAATTACCAAAAAAGGAGTTACCAATTTTCCTTGGGATATTGGAGAAATAGGAACGATGTTACAGGTTCCGAAAACACATACTGTTTATCAATTTCCAAAAGGAGATATTTGGATGCAATTTTGCTATAGTAGGAATGATATTAATAAAAGAGGAAACTTTTATCTAACAACATGGAATAATGTGGGAATGATTCAAACAGGGCATAGCAATTGTGAAGCAACAGAAGATGAGCAGAAAGTACTAGCGAATACGCTTTTTTATTTAAAACAAATTACGAAAAGGACAACACAAATTCATTACTTAGGGAGGGATGAAGCAAATCCCAACCCAGTAGAAATAGGGAATTTTAAATTTGAAGGGAATGGTACAGTAAATTTTGAATTTCAACAACCAGAAGATAAAGGATCGGAGTATCAATATTATATCGAAAATATTTTAAATAAAGAAATTTCGGAAACAGAAACGGCTATGATAAAAACAGGAGTAAAAGGATTTTGCTATTGTTTAGACCATAATGCAAAAACAGAGATTGAAGGAAAAGAGGTAAATTTGGAAAACACAAAGATTAACTTAGACTCAATTCATTGGAAAAAAGATAATTATATTCATATCAAGACGATAGATAATGCTGGAAATGAATCAGATACGACTCATTTTAAATTAGAAGATATCGAAATTCCAAATTTAGAAATAAACCAGGTAGAAGATCAAAATGTAATTGAATGGAAGTGTAGTGATGAAAAAAGCGGAGTAGCGGAAGTGATTTTACCAGATGGAACAAAAACAAAAGAACTTTCTGGAACTTATACAATTAAAAAAAGTGGAAAACAAATATTTAAAGTATATGATAGAGCTGGAAATATCTCAGAAAAAGAAATTATAGTAAAAATTCCAGCATCTGTTTTTATTCATTACTATGATGTAGAATCAAAAGAAAAAATAAAAACAGAAGAAATAAAAGGAGAATTAGGAGAAGAATATCATATTCAGCCTAATATAGATTTGTTTTATTATGAATTAGTAAAAGCACCGGAAAATCTATCAGGAACAATGAATGAAGCAAAAATAGAAGTAAGTATCTATTACCGAAAAAAAGATGCCAAAATCAATGTTATTTATAAAGAGCTTGAAACAGGAAATGTGATAGAAAGTATGGAGATAATAGGAAAAATAGGAGATGCTTACCAAACAACTTCCAGACTGAATGAGGATCAATATGAATTCATAAATATAATAGGAGAGAAGGATGGAACAATGATGGAAGCCAATATGACAATAGAATATCAATACAAAAGAAGAAGGGCAATTGTTAAGATTAAATATCTAGATGAGAATGAAAATTTGATAAAGCAAGAAGAAAAGGAAGGATTGGTAGGAGAAAAGTATGAAACATCTCAAATCGATATTCCGTATTATCATAAACAAAAAGAAGAAAATAAAACAGGAATCATACAAAGAGATGGAAATGAAGTAATTTACCATTATAAAAAGTACAAAGTAGATATGGGGATCAAGATGTGGATTACAGAAATGAAATTAAATGGGGAAGTAAAAAAGGGA
>DVNH01000001.1 GCA_018714565.1 Candidatus Merdicola faecigallinarum
TGTAGAATTACCAATAGAATTTGTAAATAAAACACAAGAAGAAATTGAGGAATTAGCGAGTGAAAAAATGCTGTTAGAAAGTTTTTCTGCTTATGAAATTGTTTTTCTAAAAGAGGAAGAGGGGTTTTGTAATGAACATTATTTGTTAAAAGAAGGAGAGGATGGAAATATAGCAATATATAAATTAGATGAAAATGAACAAGAAAGTTTATATGAGAATACAAGTATTGCAGTAGAATATTTGCCACAAACCGATCAGATACAAATAAAAAATGGAATAAAAGCATATGGGAAAGAACAACTAAATAGTATTTTGGAAGACTATGAATAAGGCAATAGAAAACGATCCTATACTTGATAGGATCGTTTTTTATTGCCTAGGAAAAATCGGCAGATTTTTCTGAAGCAACAAGGTTAAGTTACCTTAGTCTGTGCGATTGCGAAGCAATCTGTACATGTGGCAAAGCCACTTTTCTTAAAAGAATTTATAAATGTTTACTTTTGTTTATTATTAGTAACTTCATTAGAATTTGAAGGATTCTCTATTTTTAAATTTTCTTTTTTCAAATATCCTTGCATATAAAAGGCTTTAATGTACATAAACAAAGAAAAGATAGTAGCAACCAATGCAAGGTAGTATAAATACATACTAAAATCGAAAGGTATATTAAATTGCCTAATACATAAAGAGCATACAATAGCAATATAGAATAAAACAGTTGCTAATTTACCATACCATTTACTAGAGACAACTAATTCTTTTCCATACAGAAAAGATGCACCAGCTACCATAACAAATTCTTTAATGACAACAATAGCAAGAATCCATACAGGAATGATATTTTTTACTGTTAAGGCTGCTAAAATTAAGATTTGTGTACATTTATCTGCTAAAGGATCAATTAATTTTCCGAAATTTGTTATAAAATTATATTTCCTAGCAATATATCCATCTAAAACATCTGTTAATCCCGATAAAGTAAGAAAAACAAAAGCCATAATGTAATTATCTTGTGCTAAAAAGTTTAAAATAATAGGAATTAAAACAAAGCGTAATATTGTTAATATATTTGGTATGTGTTTCATTTAAAAATCCTCCATTTGTTCGTATGTTTCTATGATTCAGCTGTGAATTGCAATTTGTTTTGATTGTGATCGAAGGTAACATGAATGGTTTGTCCATTTTGTAATTCAGAACGTAAAATCATTTCTGAAATTTCATCTTCTAAATATCTTTGAATAGCGCGTCTTAATGGTCTTGCACCAAATTTTAAATCGGTACCTTTCTGCATTAGAAATTCTTTTGAAGCATAATCAATTGTAAGAGTAATATTTTTATCATCCAATGCTTTTTGAGTATCTGCTAGCATAATATCAACGATTTGTAATAACTGTTCCGGTGTTAGGCTATTAAAAATTACAATTTCGTCAATGCGATTTAGAAATTCTGGTCTAAAAGTTTCTTTTAAAGTATTTTCTAATTTTTGTCTATCTTTATTTTCTTTATTTCCAAAACCAATAGAATTGATATTGAAGTTAGAACCAGCATTTGAAGTCATAATAATAATTGTATTTTCAAAGCTAACAGTATTTCCTTGACTATCGGTTAATTTCCCATCATCTAAAACTTGAAGTAAGATATTAAATACATCGCTATGTGCTTTTTCGATTTCATCAAATAAGATAATAGAATATGGTTTTCTTTTTACCTTTTCCGTTAGCTGACCACTATCTTCAAATCCTACATATCCTGGAGGTGATCCTATTAATTTCGATACAGAATGGGATTCCATATATTCTGACATGTCTATACGAATCATTGCATCTTCATCACCGAACATTTCGTAAGCAAGGGATTTTGCAAGTTGAGTTTTTCCTACTCCAGTAGGTCCTACAAAGATAAAAGAAGGTGGTCTTTTGGTACTTTTTAGACCAGCACGATTTCTACGAATTGCACGAGCAACACTGTTAACTGCTTCTTCTTGGCCAACAATTCTTTTATTTAAATTTGCTTCTAAGTTTAACAATTTTACTGATTCTGCTTCCGTTATTTTCGTAACAGGAATTTTTGTCCAACTTTCAATTACTTCTGCAATATCTTGAATGGTAATTTCACGAATTTTCATGTTTTTATTAAGAGAATCAATTTCTTCTTGTAGTGAACATTCTTGTGCTTTTAGATTTGCCATTTTTTCATAATCTTCTGTATTTTCTTCTACTACATTTTGAGATATCTCTTCTTTTTCTTCTTGAAGTGCAAGCAATTTATTTTTCATGATTTCCAGGTTATATAGATCTTTATTATCTAAATTTGTACGTGAACAAGCTTCATCTAAGATATCAATTGCTTTATCTGGCAAGAAGCGATCATGGATATACTTTTCAGACATAAGAACAGTTTGTCTAATAACATCATTTGAAATTTTTACATGATGAAAATCTTCATAATATTGTTTAATTCCTTCTAATATTCTTGTTGTATCATCAAGATTTGGTTCTTCTACCATAACTGGTTGGAATCTTCTTTCTAAAGCAGTATCTTTTTCAATATATTTATGATATTCCTTTAAAGTAGTAGTTCCAATTAATTGAATTTCACCATTCGCTAGAGATGGTTTTAAGATATTTGCTGCATTCATAGAATGCTCTGCATCACCAGCACCAATAATATTATGAATTTCATCAATAACAAGTATAATATTACCAAGAGCCTTAGTTTCATCAATAATTGCTTTCATTCTAGCTTCAAATTGTCCTCTAAATTGAGTTCCTGCAATAATTGCTGTCATATCTAATAAATAAATTTCTTTATTTAATAATTTTGCAGGAACATTACCCGTAGCAATTTTAATGGCAAGACCTTGTGCAATTGCTGTTTTTCCAACCCCAGGTTCTCCAATTAAACAAGGATTGTTTTTGGCTCTACGATTTAAAATTTGAATCATTCTTTGAATTTCTTTTTCTCTTCCAATTACTAAGTCTAGTTGATTGTTTTTTGCTTTTAGTGTAAGATTTGTTCCATAGGTGTCTAAGAATTTACGTTTTTTCTCCTTCTTCTTTTTGTCTGTTTTTGCTTTTTTAGCCGTAGAATTTGGAATTTGTGCATTTTCGTTTTCGCCTTCAGGATTTTGACGAATAATGCCTGCAAAGATAGAACCAAGAGAAAATGGTTTATTTTCATCATCCTCATTTACTTGAGCAGAATTTGGGTCTTCTATATTAGAAAGATCAATTTGTTCTAAATTTAAATTTTGAGATAAATCTTTCATAATACTTTCCAATTGGCCAGACATATCATTCAAATTAATAATATCATTTCCTAAAAGCTTATTTTGCTTTGCAAGAACCTCTAAAGGATCAATTCCTTTGGCTTTTGCACAGTCATAACATAAACCTTGAATGGAATCTTTATCTTTTTTATCTAAATTATTTATAAAAATAATAGCTGTATTCTTTTTACATTCAGAACATAACATATCACGTATTCTCCTTACATTTAGTATAGCATAATAATATATGATTATATCATAATAGTCAATCTTTGGGAAGAAATTAAGAATAGATTCATAAAATTTATTTGAATAATATAATATTTGATGTTATACTAAAAAAGAAGAAAGAAAAAAAGGAGTTAACATGAAAAAGAAATTATCAAAAAAACATATTATATGCTTATGTGTAATTTTTGTTATTTGTGTAATTGCTATAGGAGAAGCTTTTTATTTATTGCTATTTTCGGATCGTTATCCATCCAATAATGAAGTAAAAAATCAAGTGGTAGATCAAAATAATCAAAGCGAGAATAAAGATGTAAGGTTTAGTCAATTATTCCAAAATGGTTTAATAGAAAATGAAGCAATAGAAAATATAAATAAAAAAGATCAGGACAAGGATTTAATTTATACAGTATATGAAAAAGTAGAAGTGCAGGAAGGCAAATATGATATAGAGGTTGCAATTCCAAGAATAAATCTTAATCAAGAACAAATAGAAGAAGCAAATTTAGATATAAAACAGATTTTTCAAGATAAAGCAGAAGCAATTCTAAAAAATACAAATAATATTGGTGTAATATATAGTGTAAAATATCAAGGATTCTTAAATCAAAATATTTTATCACTTGTGATTCAGTCTACTTTAAAAGAGGGGGGACAACCACAAAGAGCTATTGTTCAGACCTATAATTATAATTTGGAAACAAATCAATTTATAGGAGCGGATGAATTAATAAAGAAAAAAGACCTAGAGGAAAAAGAAGTAACAAAAGCAATTGAAAATGAAATTACAAGACAAAATGCACAGGCACAAGCATTGAAAGATTTAGGATATAATGTATTTGTAAGAAATTTAGATACTGATATGTATGACTATGATCAAATTAATAATTTCTTTATGGATGATCAAAATAATATATATATCATTTATGCATATGGAAACAGTAATATGACAAGTGAAATGGATCTCATTATCTTATAGATAATGAGACTTTTTTATTGCTCCAGAAAAATCGATAGATTTTTCTGGAGCGACAAGGTTAAGTTTCCTTAATTAGTGCGATTGAAAAGCAATCTGTACATGTGGCGAAGCCACTTTTCTTATGTTGGAACATAAGAAAATCCTATACAAAAAAAAGACCACTTTTTAGTGGTCTTTCGAAAATAAAAGGGGATGTTTTTTTTATATAGTCAGTAACTGGAGTAATGTATTACTGACTTCTTCTATAATATAACAACTGTTTTTGTCCATTTTGTGAACGAAAAGTGATATGTGTGAAAATAAAATATTAAGAAATTGTTAAGGTTGTTCTTGTAATGTTAAGATGATTTCTTGCTCTTTTCCATCACGGTTAATTTTTAAAGTCATTTGATCACCAATATTATGAGAGTTTTTAATTTCATTTAAATCGTCCATATCAGAAATTTCTTTTCCATCTGCAGCAATGATTACATCTCCTGGTTTAAGCCCTGCTTTTTCAGCTGCTGAAAAGCTTTCTACAGAAACAATATAAACGCCAGGAACAATATTATTGGCCTTTGCTGTTTGCTCATCTACATCTCTACCAGAAACACCAATGTATGGACGTTTTACTTTTCCATCTTGAATTAATTGTTCTGTAATATTTTTAGTAGAATTGATTGGAATAGCAAATCCCATACCTTCAATACCAGTTCCATTTAATTTTAATGTGTTAACTCCGATTACTTCACCTTTGCTGTTTACTAAAGCACCTCCACTATTACCAGAGTTGATTGCTGCATCTGTTTGAATTAAATTATAGGTTTTACCATCAGTATCAGTAACTTCACGATTTACAGCACTTATAATACCACTTGTTACACTACTTTGCATTCCTAAAGGATTTCCGATAGCAATTGCTACTTCACCAACTTTGATTTGATCAGAATCTCCTAGAGTAGCAGGAGTTAAACCTGTTTTTTCGATTTTAATGACAGCTAAGTCTGTTTGAGAATCAGTTCCGATAACTTTTGCTTCATATTCTGTATCATCATTAAATAATTTTACTGTTAATTTATTTGCTTCTGTCATTTGATAATAAGAAGATTCATCAGAAGCAATAACATGATTGTTTGTTAAAATGTATCCATCTTCACTAATAATAATTCCAGAACCTTCAGCTTCTGCAACAGAACCTCTTCCGAACATAGAATTAACAGTATATTGAACTTTAATTCCTACGATAGAAGGAAGTACTTTATTGGCAACTCCGATTGTAGTATCAGAATAATTAGATAAAGAAACAACATCGACTAATCCATTACTTGTTGTCTCATTAGAAGATGCTTCTACAGAAGATTTCTCACCTAAAATTTGATTACGAATATTAGGTATTCCAAAACAGGTTCCAATTACTAAAGTTGCTCCTAAAATTCCCGAGCAAAAAGGAAGAATTACATTTTTTCCAAAACTAGATGAGTGTGATTTTTTTGGAGATACATCGATCACCTTCTCATATTTTGGTTTTGTTTGTTGTTTTTGTTCTTGATTATTTGATTCCATAATACCCTCCTAAAGAATAATATATTTCTTATCTTATCATAAATTAATTTAACCATATCATACTATAATAATGTGAAAAAATTGTGAATTTTTTGTAGTAATTTGTGGGGAACATCTACAGCCTAATAGAATATTAGCAAAATTGATCTTGTTAATATATATAATTTTATATGATTTATTTTAATAGATCAATAAAAATTAGTTTTTGGTTTTAGTATTGTATTTTTGATCGTGACAAGATATAATGAAGCTACTGAAAGGAAGGAGGATACACAGAATATGAAAAGTTATAAAAAATTAATCGTTACATTAATTATGATTATTTTGGTGATTGTTGGTTTGTTTTATTTTGGAAGAAAAGAATTGCAAACGAATGATTTAACAAATTTAAATACAAATTTATTACAAATACAAGCAAAAGTAAAAGGACTTGCAGATAAAGCAGCAGTTGAAAAAAATGAAGCAGTCTTAGTAGGAAATGAGCCAAGTGAAGAAATATTAAAAAAATTTGGACTTACTCCTTCTAACAAAATTAGAATATTAACTCAGGAACAATTAGGAGAAATGGGATTACCAAAAATCGAAGGAGATCAGAAATATTTGGTGGATTACGGAACTTCAGAAGTTTATTATTTAGATGGATATCAAGATAACCAAGGAAATACATATTATAAGTTATCGGATATTACGAATGTAGTAATAGAAAACTAAAGGTGGAATCATGAAAGAGAAAGAAGAAATTAGATTAAAAGAACTAAAAAAAATAGAAAATGAATTGCAAAAAGAACAAAAAAGAAAAATAGCAGGAATTGATGAGGCTGGAAGAGGACCACTTGCTGGGCCTGTTGTAATTGCAAGTGTAATTATGCCAGAAGATTCGATGATTGAAGGGGTAAATGACTCTAAAAAAATATCTGAGAAAAAAAGAGAAATATTATACGAAAAAATTATAGAAGAAGCAATTTCTTATTCTGCTATTGTGGTTGATCATAAAACAATTGATGAAATTAATATTTTGAATGCAACCAAACAAGGATTAACACAATCAATTAAAGAACTAAAAGAAAAGCCAGATCTAATTTTAGTAGATGCATTAGAGCATATTAATACTTGTCAAATACCTTATCTTTCCATGATAAAAGGAGATGCAAAATGTTATAGTATTGCGGCAGCATCCATTATTGCTAAAGTAACAAGGGATCGAATTATGAGACAATGGGATGAAGTTTATCCACAATACGGATTTGCAAAGCATAAAGGATATGGAACTGCAGCTCATATAGAGGCAATCAAAAAGTATGGATTATGCCCCATCCATAGAAGAAGTTTTGTAAAGAATATAATAAAGGTAGATGAATAAAGAAATAAAAAACTCGGAAAGCTTGTGAAAAAATCTTCTTTATAAGAGAGAAAATCATAGAATAAAGAAAGTTGATTTTTAAAGGAAGGGATTTTAAGTTGAACATACAGGAAATTATTATAAAAAAAAGAGATAAAAAAGAGCTATCCAAAGAAGAAATCGAATTTTTTGTACAGGGATATACGAAAGGAACCATTACAGATTACCAAGCTGCAGCTCTTATTATGGCAATTTATATCAATGGAATGAATGAACAAGAAATTGTAGACTTAACAATGGCAATGGCAAATTCAGGAGATAGAATAGATCTATCTAAATTAGAAACAGCCATTGTAGATAAGCATAGTACAGGAGGGGTAGGAGATAAAATTACGCTAATTGTATCACCTCTTCTTGCTTCTTTAGGAGTACCAATTGCTAAGATGTCTGGTAAAGGGCTCGGATATACAGGAGGAACAATTGATAAGTTACAATCTATACCAGGTTATAGAGTAGAAATTGAGGAAGAAGAATTTATCCAAAATATTCAAAAAATAGGGATTAGTTTAATTTCACAAACAAAATCAATTGCACCAGCGGATAAAAAAATATATGCTTTAAGAGATGCTATTAGTTGTACAGATCATATTGCTTTAATTGCATCTAGTATCATGAGTAAAAAAATTGCAAGTGGAGCAGATAAGATTGTACTAGATGTAACCGTAGGAAGCGGTGCTTTTATGAAAGAAAAGGAAAGCGCAGAAAAATTAGCTAATATTATGATTCAAATAGGAAAACTTGCTGGAAAAGAAACCGTTTGCATTTTAACCAATATGAATCAACCTTTAGGATATGCAGTAGGGAATTCATTAGAAGTGATAGAAGCAGTCCAATGTTTAAAAGGAGATTTACCAAACGACGTAAAAGAAGTTGTGTTGGAAATTGGAAGTTATATGTTAAAATTGGCAGGGAAAGGAAACAACATAAACGAAAATAAAGAAAAGCTAAAAAAAGCAATAGAAGATGGAAGCGGATTTGAAAAATTAAAAGAATTAGTGAAGAATCAAGGTGGAGATATTTCGTATTTAGAAGATATGAATAAATTTAAAAAAGCAGAATATATTTTACCAGTAATTTCAGAAAAGACTGGAATTGTAACGAAATTAGACGCTGAAAAAATAGGAACGATTTCTTGTAAGTTAGGTGCAGGTAGAGAAAAAAAAGAAGATAAAATAGATGAATCGGTACGGAATTGTTTTAAATAAGAAAATAGGGGATAAGGTAGAAAAAGGAGAAGTACTAGCAAGAGTTCATGCAAATAGTAAAGAAAAAGGGGAAGAGGCTCAAAAAGAAATTTTAGAGACATATCAATTTTCTCAAAAATTAGAACGTAAAGAGGAGACAATATTAGAGATTCTTTCATAGAACTAATTAGATTTATGAAAGAAAAAATATAAGTTTAAATTAATAAAGTAATGAATATAAAAAGAGCAATAAAAGAGAGATTGACATAAACTTGAAAAGGTTAACAAGATTTGGTATAATATAAATATGCAAATTGTTGCATGGTTCTATTACACAACAGGAGGAAAAACAAATGAGCAAAAGAAAAAATAAAAAGTACGATCGGAACACTGTAATTTCGGTATCCAACTATTATGTTGGTAAAGATACTACGATGGTGGTAACGGCAGAGGTCAAGAATGTCCCACGGGGTAGCGTACATTACGTACTGGAAAAATGCAAGTACTACAGTAAGGGACTGTACGACGAAGTAAGACAGCAGGCTGAGAAAAACAAACACCATCGTTATCGTAACAAATAAGGAACCAGAGGAAAGAGGGATGAGAGACTAAGGTCAATCGTTTCCTCTTCCTTTTTGTTTTATTTAATATTGAATGGAATTAGGTAGAAAATGAAAAGTGTAATCATTCTATTTTTCGATCTCCTTTTGTATTACATAGTTTTTCATATTCTTTGCATTTTATTTTATATTCCATTTGTTTGCATAAGTAACGATAATAGATATAACCTTGTTCATATTGCATCATGGGATTAAACATTGGATCAGGTTCATTTCCCATATCAAAAGGATTATAATTAGGGTAACCTTGAAAATTAGGAAACTCCATATTTTTATCCATAAAAGACCACGCTCCTTTTTTCTATGGTTATATATATGAAAGAAAGAGAAAAGTTATTCAATATAATATAAGAGAATTTTAAATTATTTATACTAGTTATGAAGGGCAACGATAAAAAATAGTAGAAAAATGTATAAAATTTCATATTGAAAAATGGAAAAAGGAAAGATATAATGGACTAGTAGCAAAAACAGTTGTAGTTTTTAAGGAGGTCTCAGTATGAAAGACTACATGGAAGAACGGGTACAAGAAATAGCTGATTACTTTACTTCAGAAACAGTGCCAAATCCTACAGTGAGGGCGGCCGCAGAAGCGTTTGGCATATCAAAGAGTACAGTGCACAAAGATATGTGTGAACGTTTACAAGAAGTTTCCTATTTGGATTATATGAAGGTACAAGAGATATTGCAAAAGAATAAAGAGGAACGGCATTTAAGAGGGGGAGAAGCAACGCGGAGGAAATATCTGAACCATAGCAAAAATAATTGAACAATAACCGATAAAAATAGGAATAAAAAGGGAAGATGATTCTAAAAAGAAGCATTTTCCTTTTTTTCTGTTATAGGTATCATTTGGATTTTTTCTTTTTTAGTTCATAGGAAAAATTGTTTGATTTTTCTGAAGCTACAAGGTTAAGTTTTCTTAGCCTATGTGATTGTGAAGCCACTTTTCTTATAAAGAGGGTAATAATAACAACTCCAATAAATAAGTAAAATAGGATGGTAGGAGAGAAAAAGATGCTAGAACTTTGTGCTAAATCCAAATTAATAAATGGAATATTGGTATATAGGAGATAAGTATAAAGAGCTGCGAAGAGTCCTTGCAATAGTTTCCCAATAAAATAAGGAAAAATAGATAGATCGGTTTTAGAAATGATACTAAATACTTGTAATAAAACAGAAAATCCACCAAATCCAAGTAAGAAGGAAGTTAGCACAATGTTAACAGAAAGAAATTTACAAGGAATACTAGCAACTTGTTTTACACCATTTGTTAATTCAAAAATTCCATTAATAAATGGATCAGCAAAACTAGGATCAATATGAAAGAAATTAAAAATAGGTGAGATAAAACTTCCTAATAAGTGGATCACATGGCTTTGTGTTAAAACAGATAGAATCACAGAAAATAAAACAATAAAACCTCCAATCATTAATATAGTAGAAATACTACTGGTAATACTATTAGAAATAACTTCTCCTAAATTGGATAGAGAAACTGATTTTTGGGGAAGTGTTTTAGAAATAGTAGACTTTTCCATTTTTAAATAAGTAAAATCGTTCTTTTTCCAAAAACGGAATAAGAATCCAGTAGTTAAGCAAGCAAGGATATGAGTAAAAAGAAGAAGAATGCCAAGTGTAGTATCTGCAAATAAACTAATTCCAACGGTACCAATAATAAATAAAGGTCCAGAATTATTGGTGAAAGCTAATAATCTTTCGCATTCTTCCTTAGTACAAGTACCATCTTCTCGAAATTTGGTTACAATTTTAGCACCAATAGGATATCCGCTAATGATTCCCATAAGAAGGGCAAAGCTTCCTTCTCCCGGAACATTAAAAATAGGACGCATCCATCTTTTTAAAAGCTTTCCTAAGAATGGGATTAAATTAGTATAAGTTAATAGTTCTGTTGCAATAAAAAAAGGAAATAATGCAGGAACCACATTATTCGCCCAAAGCATTAATCCGGATTTAGCAGCAGATAGATTTTCTCTGGAAAAAAGGACAAGACAAATGGTAAAAAGAACGAATAAAATAGAAAATATGTTTTTTCGAAGAGAAAAGGTGAAAAATTGAATAGAATGATGTTTTTGATTCATAATAATCCTCACAATAGAATAATTTTATATATAAATAATATGGTTAAAAAGGAAGAAAACTAAGCAAGAATACTATATATATATTTACTTATTAAGAAAAATATTATATAATTTTGGTCAGAAAAAAAGATTCGGAGAAGAAGAATGAATTTAATTTTAAAAGAACTAGAAGATTCCGAGAAATTTCAAGAGTATATCCAAAAATTAAAAATAAAAGAAAGCCCGATTATATTATCGGGCTTATCCGACGTTGGAATGGCACAAATGATTAGTGCAAGTAAAGAATATCAAGAAAAACCGATTTTAGTACTTACGTATAACGAATTACAGGCAAAAAAGTTGTGTAAAGATATTTCTTTTTTTACAGATTCTGCTATCTTTTTTCCAAAAAGAGAAATATTAACTTATGACTATATTGCAGAAAGTAAAGAGTTACCTTATGAAAGAATTGAAGCATTAATTAAAATTTATCAAAAGAGAGCAAAAGTTATTATTACTACAGTAGAAGCTGCAACACAATGTATGATAGCAAAAGCGGTATTATTTCAGAATGTATTAAAACTGAAAGTAGGAGATACTTTTTCTATAGAAGAATTAAAACAAAAGCTTACTTGGCTTGGATATGAAAAACAAGAACTAATCGAACAAAAGGGACAATATAGTAATCGTGGTGGAATTGTCGATATTGCGATGAAAAATGATATTGGTGTACGTATTGAATTTTGGGGAGATGAAATTGATTCCATACGATATTTTTCAATTTCTACTCAAAGATCAACTGATATGATAGAAAAAATAGATATTTATCCAATGCATGAATATTTATTAGAATACGATTTAGAACAAGTATGTAGAAAAATAGAAGAAAAAGCATGTTCTGAAAAACAAATCAAAAATAAACAAGAGGATATTGAAGTTATTAAGCAAGGGGATTATTTTAGCAAAATAGATAAATATTTTGATTGTTTTTATAGTAGAAAATCTAATCTGATTGAATATTTATCAAAAGAATATCTTATTGTTTATGATGAGATTGGAAAGATTAATGCAAGAGCAGAAAATATTAAACAAGAAAATGAGAATTTACAAAAAACATTAATTGAAAAAGATAGAATGATCCCAGAAGCGATTCAGGAAAATTTTAGCTGGGAAGATATCAAAGATTCATTGGAAAAAAATTCTCTTGTTTATATGGAGAAGAATGACTTTGGGTTAAAATTGCAGGCTTCTAAATATCAATTTTCTTATCGAGAAATTAATTTTTATAAAAGTAATATAGAAGATTTTTTTCAATTGCTAGAAAATAGACAAGGAAAGATTTATATTGTAGTAGATTCAAAAGAAAAAGCCAAAAAACTACAAGAGATTTTGACACAAAAAGAAATTGTATATGAATATAAGGAAAAATTGCAAGATACAGAAATAAAAAGTCGTGTTAGAATTCAAATTACAATAGGAACTTTATCAAGTGGGTTTGAATTATATGATTTGAATTTAATTGTAATTTCTGCATCAGAATTAATAGAAGCGGAAAAGAAAAAAAGGAGAAGATTATCACAATCTTTTAAAGAAGGAGAACGTGTAGTTTTTGCCGATTTAAAAATTGGAGATTATATTGTACATAAACTACATGGAATAGGACAATTTGTAGGTGTTCATACCATTAAAGCAGATGGAGTCACAAAGGACTATATAAAAATAAGATATAAAAATGAAGATTATTTATATATTCCAACAGATCAATTAGATTCTATTCGAAAATATATTGGTGGAGGAGAAGGGGATCCAAAACTAAATCGTTTAGGAAGTAAAGAATGGTCCAATACAAAAGCAAAAGTAAAAAATAATTTAAGGGAAGTTGCAAGAGATTTAATGGAATTATACGCAAAAAGACAAAAAATAAGGGGTTTTGCTTTTGCAAAAGATACGGTATGGCAAACAGAATTTGAAAATAGTTTTCCATATGAAGAAACCGAAGATCAATTAAGATGTATTGAAGAAGTAAAAAAAGATATGGAAATGCCAAAGCCGATGGATAGACTTCTTTGTGGAGATGTAGGATATGGAAAAACAGAAGTTGCAATTCGTGCAGCATTTAAAGCAGTTATGGATCAAAAACAAGTAGCATACTTAGTGCCAACTACAGTACTTGCAGACCAACAATATCAATCCTTTAAAGAAAGAATGGAACAATTTCCAATTCGTGTAGATGTATTAAACCGTTTTCGAACCAAAAAGGAACAAGAACAAATTATTCGTAAACTAAAATTAGGAGAGATTGATGTCATTATTGGAACACATCGTTTATTAAGTCAAGATGTAGAATTTAAAGATTTAGGATTTCTTATTATTGATGAAGAGCATCGTTTCGGAGTGAAAGCAAAAGAAAAAATTAAAGAATATAAAACCAATATTGATGTATTAACAATGACAGCAACTCCAATTCCAAGAACCTTGCATATGTCAATTGTAGGAGTTCGCGACATGTCTGTTATTTACGAACCCCCACAAAACAGAAAGCCAGTACAAACTTATGTATTAGAATATGACATTGAGGTTGTAAAGGAAGCAATTATAAGAGAATTAGAAAGAAATGGACAGGTGTTCTATTTATTTAATCAAGTAGAAGGAATTGAAAGAAAAGCTCAACAAATTGCTGAATTAGTTCCAGAGGCAAAAGTAGGATATGCACATGGAAAGATGACGGGTAACGAGTTAGAAAACATCATGATGGATTTTATAAAAGGAGATATCAATGTTTTAATTTGTACTACTATTTTAGAGTCTGGAATTGATATTCCAAATGCAAATACTATTATAGTAGAAAATGCAGATCGATTAGGTTTAGCACAATTATATCAAATTCGAGGAAGAGTAGGAAGAAGTAATCAGCAGGCCTATGCATATATTACTTATAAAAGAGACAAACTATTAACAGAAGTAGCAGACAAAAGATTGAAAGCAATGAAAGAATTTACGGAATTCGGATCCGGATTTAAAATAGCAATGCGAGATTTAGAAATTCGAGGAGCAGGAAGTTTACTTCGGAGAAATTCAACATGGACATATGGAACAAGTTGGATATGATACCTATTGTCGTTTATTGGATGAAGTAATGAAAGAAATGCAAGGTGTAGAAGTAGAAGAGGAAGAAGATATCCAAATCGAATTAAATGTTTCTAGCTATATACCAGATGAATATATTTTAGAAGCAAGTCAGAAAATTAAAATATATCAAGATATTGCTTTTTGTAGAAATGAAGAAGATATTCAAAATGTAATTGATGAAGTAATAGATATTTATGGAGAGATGCCAAAAGAATTAGAAAACTTAATTCAAATTGCAAGAATAAAGGAGTTAAGCAAACGAGTAGGTGTAACAAAAATTATGCAAAAAATGCAAGGTGTAGTATATTATTTTCAGGCAGATAAATTTCGTATGGAGGTTGTAGATCAATTAGTAAAACAATATCGAAATAAAATAAAATTTTCACCGGGAAAAGATCCATATATTACATATAAAATGCAAGAGTTATCAGACGAGAGAGTCTTGGAAGAAGTAAAAGAGTTTCTAAAACAAATTGAATCATAGAAAGGATAGAAAATGCAAATTATTACAAGTAAAGAAAATGAAACCATAAAAGCGATTAAGAAATTAAAAGATAAAAAATATCGAGATCTTCAAAATGAATATATTGTAGAAGGAATCAAAATGATAGAAGAAGCGGTTGCGGAAAATGCAAACATTCATAAAATTGTTATTTGTGAAGAATGCGTAAAAGATGGTGTTATTCGTCAAAAACTATTATATACGATTGCAAAATACGATGTAATTTATGTAACAAAAAAGGTATTTGAAAGTATTACTGATGTTTCCAATCCACAAGGAATTTTAGCTGTAATCGAAAAGAAAAATGAAAAGCAAGAGATTGGAAAAAAGGATGATTTAATCGTTGTTTTAGATGGGCTACAGGATCCAGGAAATTTAGGAACAATATTAAGAACACTAGATAGTGCTAATTTAAAACATATTATACTTTCAAAGGATACAGCGGATCCATATAATCCTAAAGTTGTTCGATCAACGATGGGAGCAATTTATCGTATTAATATGATTGTAAGTGAAGACATAAAAGAAACGATTCGAGAATTGCATAAAAACGGATATACTATTTTAGCAACTTCGTTGCAAACCAATAAAAGTATTTATGATGTGTCTTATCAAAAAAAGGCAATTATTATAGGTAATGAAGCGAAAGGCGTTTCAAAAGAGTTATTAGAAAT
>DVNH01000061.1 GCA_018714565.1 Candidatus Merdicola faecigallinarum
CAAAATTAAAATATTGCCATGGGGAAGAGCCAAAAATAGGATAGACATTTCTTAAATTAACGCTTAAAGTTCGAGTCGCCAGAAAAAGATTAGTGTTTAGGATGAATTACGCTAAATATTAACCTTTTTCATTACGTAGGAAATTTCGTTAGAAATTTCTGGAGTAATAAGGTTAAGTTACATCAGTCTGTGCGATTGCGAAGCAATCTGTACATTGGGCGAAGCCACTTTTCTTATTTGATGGAGTTATATTAAATTAACATCGTAAAAAAGAAAAGCTATAATTGTTGTGAAAATAAGGAGAGTAGAGAATGAAGGAAGAATTAGAAAGAACAGAAAGATTAATAGGAGAAGAAGCAATCAAAAAAATACAAAGGGCAAAAGTTGCTATTTTCGGAATTGGTGGAGTAGGATCTTTTGTAGTAGAAGGATTGGTAAGAGCAGGAATTCAAAAATTTATATTAATCGATTCGGATACAATAAGTAGATCAAATTTAAATAGACAAATTCATGCAACTCAAAATACAATTGGACAAGATAAAGTAGAAGTAATGAAGAAAAGAATTTTAGAGATCAATCCAGAAGCACAAGTAGAAGCAAAAAAAATATTTTTTATGCCAGAAACCAAAGAACGTATTTTAGATTCTAGTATACAATATATTGTAGATGCAGTAGATACTGTTACTGCAAAGATTGAAATTATATGTGAGGCAAATAAACTGGGAATTCCTGTTATATCAGCGATGGGAACAGGAAATAAATTAAATCCAGGTTTATTCGAAATAACAGATATTTATAAAACGAGTGTATGTCCATTAGCAAAAGTAATGAGAAAAGAGTTGAAAGCAAGAGAAATTTCAAAATTAAAGGTAATATATTCGAAAGAAGAACCAATTAGAACAAAAAAACTAGAGGAAAAGAAACCTATTCCTGGAAGTATATCTTTTGTTCCATCTGTAGCAGGACTTATGATAGCAGGAGAAGTAATTAAAGACATTATAAAAGAAAATTAGAAGAATTTATGATAGTAGTTGGAAATCTTTTGTAAATTTTTGACGAACTCAAAAACAAATCTTAGCATAATATATAATAGCCTATTGTTTTTGAGGTGATAAGAGTGAAAAAAATAAGGAAAGGCGATATAGTAGGAAGAATATCGTATGGAAAAGATATTTTATTTATCGTAAATCGAATTTTAGAATGTAATGATAGAAAAATAGCAATATTAAAAGGACTTACTCTTCGCATTGAGGCAGATGCACCTATAGAGGATCTAGTTATTATGGACAAAACGAGGATTCAAAATCATATGAGAAGTTTGGACAAAAGATTAGAAACTCGAGTTAATAAAATTATTGGTATTACCCAAAAGGTTTCTCCTATGTTTAAACAGAGAATACAGAGAAATACCAGAGATCATAAAACAATTTATACAGGGAAAATATTACATTTAGACGGTGATAAAAAGTATACAGACAAATCTTTAAAATATTATCGAGAGCTAGGATTAAATGCAGTTGTCCGAAATATAGCAGAAAATAAACAACCATTTTTGGTAAAAAGTTTACTGGAAAAATATAGACCAGATATATTAGTGATTACTGGTCATGATGGAATGATAAAAACAGGTACAGGATATCACGATATATATAATTATAGAAATTCTAAATATTTTATTCGTACTGTAAAAGAGGCAAGAAATTGGGACAAAAACCGACAATTAGTTATATTTGCAGGAGCATGTCAAAGTTTTTTTGAAGCATTAATGTCAGCAGGTGCTAATTTTGCTTCTTCTCCTGCTAGAGTATTAATTGATTTTGCAGATCCTCTCATTGTTGCAGAAAAGATAGCAACAACAGAAAGCTATAAATATGTAACAATAGAAGATATTGCACCAGAATTAAGAGATGGAATGAGTGGAGTTGGGGGAACTGGAGCGAAAGGAAAACAAGAAATACTAACAATGTAATTTGAATGTAAAGATAATGTAATACAATTGTAATAAATAGGATATAAATCGATAGAAGTACTGAAAAATGTACCAACACAAGGTACTGACATAAGTACTTCTTTTTTGACATTTTTTTTAGCCGATGATATAATAAAATCATCTTAGTAAAGTAGGTGATAGAATGATTTGCAAAGATGATATAACAAATCTAAAAACTGACATAGGAGAAAAAATTGGACAAAAGATTATTGTGAAAGGCTCCTTAGGTAGAAGCAAATCTTTTGAAAAAGAAGCCACAATAGAAAAAGCATACCCAAATATATTTATTGTAAAGTATGAAGAAAATAATCGAAATGTAACTTATAGTTATACCGATGTTTTAACAAGAACTGTGGAAGTTCAAGTCTTTAATGGAGAAGAATATAGCCCATTAATACCACCAGCAGAAATAAGTAAGAAAAATAGATTATAAGGTAAGTTTTTTATAAGAATAGAGTGTTTTGCAATTGTATAAATATAACTAACTTAACCTTGTTATTCTAGAAAGATGAAAAAAATAAAATGTAATAGAAAAGAAAATTCCTAAGAAATTAGGAATTTTTTTTTGACTTTCTCAATATATATTAATAGAAAAATAAGATTAAGGAGGGAAAGTATGAAACTCGACATAGAGAAAGAAAATATTTGTGCAAACAAATTAATGGAACATAAAATAGAAAATCTAGTGATAGAAGGAGACATTATTGTTCCTGATGTTAAACCAGACATAGTAAGTAGTATTCATACAAATGGAAATATTTGTGTGTATAAAAAAGAGATCGTAGATGGAAAAATCAGAATCGATGGAAGTATTCATGTCAATGTTATTTATTTTGCAGATACAGAAGATGGAAATGTAAGAAGCTTAAATACTAATTTAGATTATTCAGAATGGATTCCGCTAGGAAATAGTAGAGAGCAAATGGATTTAAATTTAGAGTTAAATTTGAAGTCAATGGAATGTACAGTATTAAATGGAAGGAAAATAAACATCAAAGCTTATGTAGAAGCAAAAATTAAAACATATTTTAATGATTCTATAGAAATTTTAAAAGATGTAAAGAATATGGAAGAGATACAAAGATTAAATAAGAAAATACAAATCGATTCTTTGGTAGGGAAAGGAAGTACAAAGACATATGCAAAAGATACTCTTATGATCGATAATGCAGATCAATTAGCAGAAGTATTAAAGTCAGAAATTAGGATTATAAATCGAGATTTTAAAATTAGTTATAACAAAATTCTTGCTAAGGCAGAACTTGCTGTTCATATTTTATATTTAACGGAAGACAATCGAATATCTCATATTGAAAAACAAATACCAATTATGGGATTTATTGATATTCCAAATATTTCAGAAGAACATATATGTGATATTAATTATAATTTAAGAAATATTATCATTAAGCCAAATGACATGGAAGAACATTCTATTTATGTAGAGATTGAAATTGATATTGGAAGTTATGTTTATGAAACGAAAGAAATTGATTTAATTCAAGACTTATATAGTCCAGAAGTAGACTTAACTTTTATTCAGAAAAAGGTAAATGTAATGACAGGAATAAAATCTACGAGAGAGATTTGTAGCATAAAAGAAAGAATAGAAGCAGAAGAAATGAGGGAAAGTCAAATTTATGATACGAGTGTGATTCCAATTATTCAAAACATTACAGTTATGAATGGGAGAGCTGTTTGCGAAGGAGAGGTAAATATAAATTTTCTATTTTCATCTAATCATACAATTCGAGTAGATAGTAGAAAAATAAATCTTCCTTTTCAATATGAAATGAATATAGATGGATTACAAAATAAAAATGATATCGACATTCATGTAGAAGTAAAGCAACAGAATTTTATTATTTTACCAGATGGAAAAGTAGATGTAGTAATCGATTTGGAATTGGAAGCTAAAATAGAGAGAACTATAGAAATAAATGTAGTAGAAGATATTACTTCAGAAGAAAATCAAATTTGTAAATTATATAGTATGATAATTTATTTTGTAAAACCAGGAGATACTCTTTGGAATATTGCTAAAAAATTTAAAAGTACAGTACAAGATATTGTTACATTAAATCAATTAGAGGACGAAAATAACATTTATCCTGGAGAGCAACTATTAATTCCAAGATATGTTTGCAAGAATAAAAGAATTTCTGCATAAAGGTAAAAGATGGATCGTATTTATTCTAGATGGAGAATTCGAATTCCAAAGATAAAAGAGAAAAGAAATAGAAAAAAATTAAAAATAATAGTTATTTTTATCATTGCTATTTTAACGGTTATTGTTAGTATTCGAGCAGTAAATCCTATTTTTGAAAAGATGAGTGAAGCAGAAGCAAAGGCAATTGCAACAAAAATATCGAATGAAAAGGCAACTGAGGTAATGGCAAATTATAAATATCAAGATTTGGTTACTATTATGAAAGATAATAATGGAAATATTACAGCAATAACATCGAATATCATTCCGATTAATGAAATTATTTCAGACGTAGCAGTAAAAATACAAGAAGAATTAGATAAAGTAGAATTAAAGGAAATTAATATACCAATAGGAAGTTTTACAGGGAGCAAAATTTTAGCAGGAAGAGGACCAAATGTTAATATAAAATTAAAAACAATTGGAGACGTAGAAACAGATTTTAGAAGTGAATTTAAAGAAGCGGGAATTAATCAAACATTGCATCGACTTTATTTGCAAGTAGATTGTAAAGTTGCAATTTTAACACCGTTTCAGACATTAGAAAGAAATATATCAAACCAAGTTATTTTAGCAGAAAATGTGATTGTAGGGATTACTCCTAATACTTATTATAATTTTGAAGGAATGACGACAACACAAGAAGCACTAGAAATTATGGAATAAGAAAAGCGGTTTCGCCACATGTACAGATTGCTTCGCAATCGTACAAACTAAAGAAACTTAATCTTGTTACTTCAGAAATTTCTGATGGAATTTCCTACGTAATAAAAAAAGTATTACATCTTGTAATACTTTTTTATATTAAGTTCTTAGTGACTTCTTGGAGTTGTTTCCCTGGTGGATGGGGTTAAATCTCTAATATCTAATGTAGGATTTAATTCTTGAATTTGGGATAAATAATCTTTCATTTTAGCGATTATTAGATCGGGATTTTTTTCCAATAGAGTCATTATTTTTCTTTGCACAGGTAAAGACGAGAAATTTTCAAAAGCATTCAATTTGGAAATATCGCTTAAACTACGAGCCATACTCTCATCTAAAGCTCTAGCTAAGAAAGCATTATAAGATTGACTGATAGATTCCTTTTGCTTATTTAAGTTAATATAAGTATCTGTATCTGGTTCTTTTGCTATTGCAATTACATTATCGATTGTCTTCATAAAAGGATTTACAACTTCACAATCTTGAAATAAAAAAGGTTTTTCTTTTTTTATACTCTGAATCATATTGATGGAATGATTAATATGTGTATTGTCTGTATAGATTACAATTTTTTCATTGCGACCTCTTTTTTCTGATGCCATTTCAGAAATATAATCATCAGATTGAAACTTTAAATAAAAAGGGGCATTACCATTTTTATTTAACAGTTCAGTTACTAAACCAATTTCATTATCTCTAGTAGGATTTAAATAAATTCTAAGTTCGACTGATGGTATATTTTCTTGGAAATTCTTCGTTTCAATATGAAAGAATCCAATATCAGATCTGTTTTTCTCTTGACCGAATTTGATTGCTATCTACAATTTGACCATTTCCTTGCTGTTGCATAATATGATATCTTTTACTATTTCTTAGAAAATTTAAAAACATAGATTCTTCTGCTTTGTGACTTTTTCCTGGTTCTATTTTTCCGGCAATACTTGTTAAAGCACAATAAGAATTAGGATTTCCTTTTTCAGCATGAATAATATAAGCATATAAATATTGTTGAATTGCACCTTTCAAACTAGAAAAAGGATAATTTTTAATTCTGGCATTATGCTTTAATGGTTCTACAAAATTTTTTCTTTCTAAGTCTAAAGTTTTTAAAAGTTGTGAAGAATCAGCATGTTCTAATTTTTGCTTTACACCTGAAGGTAAAGTAAGAGTTTTTTCTTTTTTAAAGAGTTGTTTTACCTTTTTGAAGAAAGGCAAAGCATTTACCTTTTCTCTGAAAGAAGGTTTGGAATGAGAAATTTTAGAAGTATTTTTCAACGGTTGAGTAGCGGTATCGGAACTAGTTGGTATGGCAATAGCTTTATCGTAAGAGGGTGAAGGTCGAGAAGAGGTAAGATCTTTTTGCCTTAAAAAATCATTTTGGAATGCTTCTTCTGATATTTCTACATATACAGCCATATATTCATCTAGGTAGGCTTTTCCTTGTAATCGTGCTGTTGCTAATTTTTCTTGTAAATGTGTGTTTTCTAAAATTTCTTTTTTTATTTTGGATTTATAGGAAGGTTTTAAGATAATAGCCATCTGAATAGCATTTTTATCATTTTCTATAATATTCATAGCCTCATCTAGAAATTTACTACCATTCAATTTGTGATCTATTACATTACATAAGCTGGAACTTCCTTGAAAGATAGTTTTTAATTTTAATAAAGTAATTGTACTTTCTAGAGAAAGTTCTTGATTGTATAGTAAATTTATTTTATCTAAATTAATTTCCATGGAAGGAATTCCTGTAATTTTATCTACGCCCATTTTTCTTCTTTCATAAGGAATTGTATTTAGAACTTGTACTGTGTTCATTGAAGAAGGATCTGTAATCATTAAAGATGGAACTTGAAATGCAGAAGAGTCGTTCTCATCGATATAATTCCAAAAAGTAGCACTAAAAGATTTTCCATATCCTTCTACAATTTTTTCAATATCAGAAGTTTCGAATAGAGTATGTAAATCCGTTACATCAGAAAAAGAATCGATTTCACATATAACATGTTCGATATCTTTCCTTTTAGTCTTTCGCTTAACAAATTCTAATATGGTACTTTTTAATTCTGGATAGCGATTAGAATGAGAAAGCTTAGAAATAGAACGTCTTAGAGGAAGGAGGAATTTTGGATTTATAGTATAAGCGGATTTTTTTGGTTCATAATAAATAGCATATTTTCTAGAAGCAGGTTGAACCTTTTCATATTCAGAATAGAATTCATCATTTGATTCTTTAGAAGCCCAAACTAAACCGGGTGTATTTTCAAGTTTATAGGTGGGAAATCCATTAATATATTTAGCATGTAAACGATTTAAATTAATTTGAGAAGATTGATCGATATAATTAAGAAGACTAACAAATCTTTGTCTAGAATTATTTATTTGATCAGTATACTGTATTTTATCTTTTGCCATGAATGAATAACACCTCTGTAAAATAATTTATATTTTAAAAGAATTAGATCATTAGATTACTTTGTAATCGCATGGACTAATATAACTTAACCTTGTTACTTTAGAAAAATTTTTAGATTTTTCTTATGCGATAAAAAAGATCTAATATTTTAAGTGTAGTGTATAATAAAATTATAAAAAACACAATAAAATAAAAAAATATACAGAAAAACCGCCAGCATCATAAAATCTGCTGGCGGCGGATGAATTAGTCACCTAAGAGAGCAAGTACAAGAGAAAGATTCAAAAAACCTCCTCTGAAGAAAGTTCCTTCATATCTTGCCCTTGTTTCTTCAGTGGGATATAAAAAGAAACCTAATCCTTTCTTGCTTAATAATCTCCGCAGTGCATCTTTACTTGGTGTCTCCATAGGGATCTCCTCCTTAAATGTTTATAGAACTTTATTATACCACAAATTTACATAAAATTCAAATTGACTATTATATTGTATAAGAAGAACTAAAAAAACAATATAAAATAGTAAAAAAATTGTTTTTAATAGAAGATAATTTGATTCATAAACTTAAGAGTCGATAACTGAAATAGTGGCTAAAGTATCTCCAAGCTGTGTAAAAAAAACTGCTAATAATTCAATCTCTTTTTGAGATTTATTTTTAGCAATTGTACACGCTAATGTAGAAATAAGAGTAACAAATTCACAAGATCCCATAAAACCACCTCTTATAAATAAGATATGAATTGGTGTAGAAAAAAGTGAATAAATAGTATGAAGAAAAAATTATTGATATATAATAATAAAATGTTATAATGAAAATATAGAGGAATTACACAGAAAATGAGACGATATGGAAAAGATAAGTAAGAGAAGGGAAAAAGAAGAATGATAGAGCAGGGCTTGGTCGTAAAACCAGAATTTGAAAATCTTAGCAAATATTTAGAATTTGGGGAGAGAACAAAAGGAAATAAAGAATTGGAAAGGATTGTAGAAAAAATAAATGGAGTAACAGAAGGACTTACTATACGAGAGTTATTATTATGGATGAATCGAAATACAACGAGAATTCATAATAAGCATGATAATAGAAAATTTAAAAGAAATGCAGTTGAGATCTTATTATCAAGAGAAAGAACTGGTTGTTGTGACAGTTCAACTTTATTTACAGCTTTAGCAAGAACTAAGAATATACCAACTATGCAAATTATTACATTTAATAAAGAAGAACCAAATAACGGACATTTCTTTACAGGATGCTATTTAAAAAATAAAGAAGGAAAAGGGGAGTGGGTGTTAATTGATACCGATTCTCCCATTAAAGATGTTAGAGATGTAGTATTATTAAAATTAAATAAAGAGAAAAGAAATATAGATAGAAGATATTATGCATATGCTTATGTAAATGATTATGCAAATGTAGAATATGAAGGGATAAAAATGGACTGTATTTCGAATTTAGTAAGAATTCAAAGAAGAGTATATGAACAATGTGATAAAAAAGATTTTAAAGAAGAGTATTATAGAGAATAATAAATACACAACAAAAAACCTCGGAAGTATGAAACTTCTGAGGTTTGTATTTTTGAAAATATTATCTTTTTGAGAATTGTGGAGCTTTTCTAGCCTTTTTAAGACCGTATTTCTTTCTTTCTTTCATACGAGGATCTCTTGTTAAGAATCCGTTTGATTTTAATACAGGTCTATATTCGTTATTCGCTTCTAATAATGCTCTAGCAATACCATGACGAATAGCACCTGCTTGACCAGTAAATCCTCCACCTTGAACTTTACAAATTACATCATATTTGCTTAATGTATTTGTAACTGTTAAAGGTTGTCTTACGATTACTTTTAATGTTTCAATTCCAAAATATTCATCAATTGCTTTCCCATTAATTGTAATAGATCCTTTTCCTTCAACTAATCTTACTCTAGCGATTGCATTTTTTCTTCTACCTGTTCCACAAAACATAATTTTTTCTACTGCCTTTGCCATTTAAAAATTCCTCCTCAAATTAAAATTCCCATTTTTCTGGTTTTTGTGCTGCATTTTCATGTTCGCTACCTGCATATACTCTTAATTTCTTTAGCATTTTTGCTCCTAAAGAATTATGAGGAAGCATTCCTTTTATAGCAAGTGTCATTGCTTTCTCTGGATTTTTGTCCATCATAACTCTAGCTGTTGTTTCTTTCATTCCACCAATATATCCAGAATGATGTCTATAAATTTTTTGATCTAATTTTTTTCCTGTGAAAATTGCTTCTGCACAATTTAGAATAATTACATGGTCACCAACATCTAGGTTTGGTGTATAAGTTGGTTTGTGTTTACCTCTTAATAATTTAGCAGCTTCAGTTGCTACTCTACCAACTGGTTTTCCAGCTGCATCAATAATATACCATTTGCTTTCTATTTCATTTCCTTTTACACTATATGTAGTATTGTTCATGGTAAAAATACCCTCCATTTCAAAATTTTAATAATATATATGAAATAATTATCCTAGGCTACCGGGGAGAAGCTAAGATGAATTATCATATGTCTAATTTAATAATATTGTAAATAAACATAATACGCACCTTTACAATATAAGCATAATAATTCTAATACATCTATTGGGAAAAGTCAAGAGAAAATACGAAAAAAGCTATATTAATTTACATAAATGTAGAAGTAAGAGGGAAATAAGGAACGGACCTTAAAATCCCGAAAGGAAGGGACTAAGGGCCAGACCTCTTTTTCTTTGTATAACAAACAAAAAAGAAATGAAAAAAAGTACTTTACAAAAAAAGAAAAAAGCTTTAAGATAAAAATAGAGAAAAATGTTCAAATAAAAAGAGCAAAAGAGAAAAAAGCAAAGGGTGAAGGAAAAATGCAAAAGATAGTAAGACGTGAAAGCCTTGGTGCTGTACACACACACACACACACACACACACACAAGTAATTTAAAGAAAGAAGAAAAAAGAGTAGGAGAAACCCCTACTCTAAAAGTGATAGAAAAAAAGGACGGGATCCAAAGAAGAATTAACTTTGAAGGAATTCG
>DVNH01000062.1 GCA_018714565.1 Candidatus Merdicola faecigallinarum
CAAAACAAGCATATACTAATGTTTCTCAAACCTTAAATACAGACACAATGCAAGAAGTAAAAGATAATATTAGTCAAGATGTAAAACAATGGAAATATGAAAACGGAGAAATTCAAACGAATATACCAAATTTATCTACGGAAAATTATAGTTACAGTAATTTATTTTTGTCAATCAAAGAGAGGATTGAAGATGGAGCAATTTATACTTCTTTTGATGAAACAGTAACAAGTAATACAACTAATATGGATAATATTTCATTTCATAAAGAAGTATTCCATTATGCACATAAGAGGTATGAACATTCCTATATTAATCTTACAATAGCAGTAATTGGAATATTAGTAACAAGTGTTTATTTAATCATAAGTACAGGCTATAAGAAAGATGAAGAAGGAATTTATTTAGATTGGTTTGATCGTCTACCATTGGAAGTTATGGGTATTATTGCTTTAATCGTATTAGGAATAGAAACATTATTAGTAGCTGGCGCGATTCAAATGATACAAATGGATACTTCTTTAGGAATTATTCTTACCGCTTTATCAGGATATGTGTTAGGAATTACTGGAATTTATTGTTTGGGTAGTGGAATAAAAAGAATTAAAGCAAAACAGTTATTCAAAAATACAATTATTGCAAGAATTTTCAGATGGATAAGAAGAAAATATTTGTCAGCGAAAAAAAGTATTCAAGAAGGCACCAAAATGTCGACAAGACTTGCTTTATATATGGCGGCATTTATTATTATTTCAATTATCTTAATAGGACTTTCTGTTACAATAATTGCAATACCAGTTTTAATCGCATTTTGGATTTGGAGTTATTTTAAAATATTAAATAAAATAAATGAGTTCAATCGTATAAAAGATGCAATAAAACACATTTATGAAGGAAATACAGATATACATTTAAATGAACAGGAATTAACAGGTGTATTAAAAGAATTAGCAATTTATGTGAATGATATTGCAGGAGGTTTTTCAAATGCAATTCAAGAAAGTCTAAAAAGTGAACGATTGAAGACAGAATTAATTACAAACGTTTCACATGATATTAAAACGCCTTTAACTTCTATTATAAATTATGTAGATTTATTAAAGAAAGAAAATATTGAGAATGAAACCATAAAAGAATATTTAGATGTTTTAGACAATAAATCACAAAGATTAAAGAAATTAATTGAGGATTTAGTAGAAGCATCCAAAGCATCATCAGGAAATATCAAATTAGAAAAGGAAAAAATCAATATAAAAGAATTAATGAATCAAATATCTGGAGAATTTGAAGATAAATTTAAAGAAAAAGAGTTAGAAATAATAGCAAGTATCCCAGAAGAAGATATTTACACAATGGCAGATAGTAAATATATGTATCGAATTATTGAAAACTTATATTCAAATATTTCTAAATATGCATTAGAAAGATCAAGAGTATATGTAGATGTAATTAAAAAATCAGGAAAAATTTTAATTACAATAAAGAATATTTCGAAGGAGCAGTTAAATATTTCAACAGATGAATTAATGCAAAGATTTGTAAGAGGAGATTCTTCAAGAAATACTGAGGGAAGCGGACTTGGGCTTTCGATTGCAAGAAGTTTAACAGAATTACAACATGGAAAATTTAACATTATATTAGATGGAGATTTATTTAAAGTAGTATTAGAATTTGAAGAGATTTCAAAATAGAATTACTAATAATAAAAAAGGGCCTATCTCAAATAAACTACGAGAGGCTCTTTTTTCTATAGAATAAGTTTAATTACATATAAGACATGAAATTTCAATTATAACTTTATTTGTTTTTAAGTTAAAGTAAAGGAGATACTTCCTTTTCCGTTTTCTACATGAATTGTTGCAATAGATCCATTAATAATTGTCATAGTTGGGCCTTTATGTGAAATATCTGCATCATAAATAATAGGAATATTTAATTTTGAAAGAACACTATCAAGTAAGGTATGTTCCATATCATAATCAAAATAAGAACGATCCATTCCATTTCTTCCAAAAATAATGGCTTTTGTATATTTGAAATACTCCATGTCATTTAATTTCCATAAAGTTCGGATTAAGGATTCTTTTGATAATTCACAATTATCAAAGCACCAAATAATACCATCCTCTTTATATTTTTCATTGAAATCTCTTACTCCATCGTACCTTGTGCCTGCAAGTTCTGTAATGATATCAATACAACCAGCAATTATTCTTCCACTAACGTTTACTTCTTTTTTATCTAAGGATTTCCAATAAACTTTATCTGTTAAATGATAAGGCTCTAATCCAGTAATCTTTTCTGCTCGTTCTTGCTCAAATAAATCGTAACTATTTTGAGTAATTAAATTTCCTTTTAATATTTCTAAGTTATCCAATAAACTTTTGTGATAAGGATCCATACCAAAGGATTTAAAGTTATTTCCATAGATAGTAGCAATATCATACTTAGTAGTAATAGGGAATAATAATCCAGTAGGATCAGAAAAACCTTCCACCCATTTTGGATTTTTCACGAGTTTTTCAAAATTTACATATGGTAATATTTCAAGCAAAAATTCACCACCTGCAGCACACAAAATAGCATCTACATTATTTTCGAACATAGTATTTATTTCCTCTGCTCTTGCAACTGCATGGTTACTTCTTCCTTTTTCAGACTGAAAAAGTGATGAAGAAAGTTGTACCGAAAATCCCATTTTTTCAAATTCTGATTTTGCATGTTGAAAACGATTTATATATTCTTTGCAATAAGCACCATCCGAAGGAGCAGGAACTCCGATTGTGCTATTAGAACTTAGAAACTTTGGATAAATCATCGTTTACCTCCTTTATTTTTTACTAGTATTCTATCATAGTGTTGGGAAAAAACAAAGAAGATTTTTGAAAAATAGAATGTGTACAAAACCTGAGCATCCGTAAGGAAAAAAGAAAAAGAATAAAAAATAAAAAAACAAGGGAAGCGAAAGTAAAAAAGAAATTTAAAAAGTACTTTACAAAAAAGAAAAAAATCGTTAAGATAAAAATAGAGAAAAATGTTCGAATAAAAAGAGCAAAAGAGAAAAAAGCAAAGGGTGAAGAAAATGCAAAAGATAGTAAGACGTGAAAGCCTTGGTGCTGTACACACACACACACACACACACACACAAGTAATTTAAAGAAAGAAGAAAAAAGAGTAGGAGAAACCCCTACTCTAAAAGTGATAGAAAAAAAGGACGGGATCCAAAGAAGAATTAACTTTGAAGGAATTCG
>DVNH01000063.1 GCA_018714565.1 Candidatus Merdicola faecigallinarum
AATAACATAAATAACTTGTTGCTTTTTTGAAGAAGGAATATTTAATAAATAAGTAAATAGTAACATACTAACAATTGCTTCAATAATAGCTAATGGAAAATATGTTAATTTATATAAAAAATCATTGGGCTGTGTCAAGGCATTCCATATTGTATTTAAAATTTCCATAATTGTTAAAAACCTCCATAAAATTATTTTTGAATTTTGGGCCGATGGCACAGGATTCATTATTCTTAAAATGAATTAAATTCTTCTGCAAATCGACATTAGATACAGTATTAAGATTAATAATATAAGATTTGTGGCAACGAACGAAGGTATTAGGAAGCGTAGGAAGTACCCTTGAAAAAGATAAATAAGTTTCATAATCACGATCGGTTGCGTGATAAATTAATTTCATACCGTCTTTTTTTATATAATAAATATCATCTTCATTTACTAATATCTTTGTATTACCAACAGGAATAAATTTTTGAGAATCTGTTTGTATATCTTCAAACAATCGATTCATAGTTTGTTCTAATCTCTCTATTGTAATTGGTTTAGGAATATAATCAAATGTTTTTACTTGATATGCAAGTAATGCATACTCTAAATGTCCTGTAGTAAAAATGAGATAAATATTTTTATTTGTTTTTCTAATTTCATTAGCTAATTTTAATCCTGAGATGTTTGAGTCTAGTTTTATGTCTAAAATTAAAACATCAACAGGATTTTCTTTCATATATTTCATTAAAGCATTTGCTGTAGTACAAGTGTAGGCAATTCTTGATTCCGTTTTATATTTCATTAAGATTGATTCTAACATTTTAGATAGTTTTTCTAGAATAATCGCATTATCATCGCAAATAACGAAATTTAACATATAAGCATCCTCCACATCATATAAATGTAATAGCAGATAAGGCAATATTATAAATGTGTTTTAAATTCGACATTTTAAGAAAAATTACCTTAATTTTCCAATCATAGTAACAATATAATCTATAATTTTGATATTGTCAATATAAATTAAGAAATAAATAAAAGGACTATTTTTTATACGGAAAATGGTAAAAGATACCAGCCTGAAGAACTAAGTTTATAAAAATATATAGATGAATATAGCGTTTGGATAGAAGAATCAAGTAAATTACTTTTTAGAAAAAAGTGGTTTGCTTTTTTTTTAGGTATATGTGAAGAGTTTTAGCTGTATAAAAGAATATTTTGATAATTTTATGCCAATAGGAATTCTATGGGAATTTTTTGAGTTTGGTTCCGATATCCTTCTTAGAACGGATATGCAAAAAGATAGAATAACATCTTCAATATCTTCAGTGAAAATCAATGAATCTGGTAAAAATATACCAATTAGAATTGATCATATTAATGAATCTACAATTACTTATGAACAAAATGGGGAAACAAAAAAAATTGTAATACCTGGAGGGAATTTAGATATCGGTTTAAGAGATACCATGAAGGATTTAATAGTTAATTTTATTGGGGCAATAGTGTTTTCAATTATTGGGCTTTTATATATTAAGAATAGAGATGAATATAAATTTGCAGAAAATTTTATTCCTACGATGAAGGGGGAAACAAATAAATCAGAGGAATAGAAAAAAATATTTTATAATTAAATATCAAAATAAATCAAGTAGTCTAAAGACTATTTGATTTATTTTTTTGTATTTTTTAAAAATAAGATTTAACATATTGTAATTTTTTTCAACATATAAATAGGATAAAATAATAAGATTTTAATTCTATTAAAACTGAAAATAGGAGGAAATAAAAAATGAAAAAGCAAAAGGTAATGATTATAGTTGTATGCTTGATTATCATTTTACTCATTACAACTAGCATTATGCAACTTAATAATGGAAAGGAAATACAGACGAATGCTAGTGCAATAAGTAACAAGAAAATAGGGTGGGGACTAAAAAGAGAAAAAGATCATAAAAGACCGGATTTAGGAAAAGAAAATCAAGAACTTTTGCAAAAATATGATGGATATGGAATCGGGAATGAGACAAGTAATAAGATTTATTTAACTTTTGATGAGGGGTATGAAGCAGGGTATACAGAAAAGATTCTAGATACTTTAAAAGAAAAACAAGTAACTGCTACTTTCTTTATTACAGCACATTATTTAAATACCAATGAGGATTTAGTAAAAAGAATGATTGAGGAAGGGCATATTGTAGGAAATCATACGGTGAATCATAAGAGTATGCCGGATTTAAGTGATGAACAAATTAAGGACGAAATTTTGAAATTACATCAAGCAATTTATGAAAAAACTGGTTACGAAATGAAATATATAAGACCGCCAAAAGGAGAATATAGTGAAAGAACATTAGCAGTTACTAATTCTTTAGGGTATCGAACCGTTATGTGGAGTTTTGCATATATGGATTGGGATGAGCAAAAACAAAACGGGGAAGAAAAAGCAAAAAAAATGATAATAGATAATTTTCATAATGGGGAGATTATGTTGCTTCATGGAAATTCAAAAGATAATGCAAATGTTTTAGACGAAATTATTGATGAAGCAAGAAAAATGGGGTATGAGTTTCAATCATTAGATCAATTTGAAAAATAGCAAAGGAGGGGAATATGAAAAATAGAAAAGAAAAGAAAAAAGTAAGAAGTAAATTGGAAAGATTACTAGAATTTCCGACCGAAATATCAACAGGAGAGCCAAAAATAACTATGCTAGGCTTTCACGAAATATTAATCGAAAATTTTAAAGGAATCTTAGAATATGAGGACTTTTATATAAAAATAAGTACTTATATTGGAAATATCAATATTAATGGATTTAATTTATCTTTAAATCAAATGACAGAAGACGATGTAAAGATTACAGGAATAATTGATTGTGTAGATTTTGAAAATACAGAAAACACCGATGAGGAGGAAATAAGTTGATTTTTAAAATTTTAATGCAGTACTTATTAGGTTATCTAAAAATAGAAGTAGAAGGATATTACATAGAAAGATTTATTAATATTTGTAAAGCAAAGCAGATTTTTCTTTGGAACTTAAAAAGAAAAAATACAAGCATAATGGAAGCTAATATTGGACTTGATACCTTTGGATTAATTCGAGAGATCGCAAGAAAAACAAAATGTAAAGTTAAAATAAAGAATAAAAAAGGAATTCCGTTTTTTCTAAATCGATATAAAAAAAGGAAGATATTTTTTCTTTGTTTATTATTTATTATAATGGGTATATTGATTACATCTAATTTTATATGGAATATCGAAATTACTGGAAATGTAGAAATACCATCAGAAGAAATATTAAAATCTGTAAATGAGAATGGATTAAAGTTGGGAGAATATAAAGGAAAAATAGATACAAAGAAAATTATAAACGAAGTACGTTTAAAAAGAGAAGATATTGCGTGGATAGGAATAGAAATTAAAGGTACTAATGCAATGATAAAAATTGTAGAAACAGAAAAAAAGCCAGAAATGTTGGATGAAAGTGATTATTGCAATATTGTTGCAGATAAGGAAGGTGTAATTGAAAAAGTTGATGCAAATAATGGGACGATTATGGTGAATGTAGGAGATCGTATTAAAGAAGGTAGTATTTTAATTGGTGGATGGATGGAAGGAAAATATACGGGTACAAGGTATGTGCATGCAAGTGGAGAGATCAAAGCGAGAGTATGGTATACAGAAAAGGCAAAAGTAGAACTTTCGCAAAAAGTGAGAGAAAAAACAGGGAAAGAGGAAAAAAAGTATCGTGTCAAATTTCATAATTTTGAAATAAATTTATACAAAAAGCTTTCAAATTTTGAAAATTATGATACAATATACCAAGATGAAAAAGTAAAAATATTTTCGAATTTTTATATACCCGTAGAGATTACTACATGTCATAATTTTGAAATAATAGAGAAAGAAGTTAATTATACACAAGAAGAAGCAAAAGAATTAGCAAAAAAAGAAGCAGAAGAAAAATTACAAAAAGAAATTCAAGATATGAGTAAAGTACAAAACAAGTTATATCATTTTCAAGAGAAAGATGGATATATAGAAGCTGAGGTTACATATGAAGTTCTCGAGAATATAGGTACTGAAGAAAAAATAGTATTTTGAAAGGATGATGAATCATGGAACAAAGAGGTCTTAAGGTAATTAGCTCAGATAAAACATTTTTTACAAAAATTACAAATACTATCAGTAAACTATTGATTCCAACAAAAGTAGGTTTTAATGGGGTTATTATTGGAATAAAAAGAAATAATGTATTAAAAAATTATGAATTATATACAAATTTAAAAAGAGAAGAGGCAAGTGATAAAAAAGAATCTATATCTAAAAAATATGAAGAGGCATACACATTATATTTAGAGGCAATTGATAAATATATTATGGATTCCGTATACAAAAAAGTGAAAAATGGAACAGCCACAGAATTTGAAAAAAATGCATTAGCAACTTATTATGAAGTAACACATATTAAAGAAACAGAATATTTAGAATATAAACACAGAAAACAACAATATTTAATTGAATTAGATTATGAAACAATAAAAGAATTAGATAAACCAAAAGTAAGAGAAAAGTTCGAACCATTTTATGCTTCAAAAATGGAAACTTTATATAAAGGACTATTAAAACATTATTCTGTAAAAATTGCAGATAATCTAAGTTTTAAAGATAAATCAAAAATTTATGATAAGATATTTGAAACATTAGAGAAATATATTACTGATGTGTTACCAATCAAAATGAAACATGATGAAGATAATAACTATCAAGAAATATTAAATGAATATGATAAATTTAGCAGATTTACTGTGGGAAAATTAGATCAAAAAGAATATATTGAAAAGAAAATGATACTATTAGGAATTAGTAGACAATTATTTACCCATAGTTTACCATTGATTGTAGCAGAACAATGCTATATTAAATTATTAAAAGATACAAGAAGTTTAATTGTAGATACAATGGTTCCACAAAAAAGAACAGCAGCATATGAAATGTTAATTGAATTAATCGAAGACTATAATGTAAGATTACTATCAACTAAAATTTATTGGGATAAACCACAGGAAAGGGATTTTTACAAAAAATTCTGGAATCAATATAAGGAAATCCAAAAAATAAAAGATGAGAATCTAGAACTTTATCAAAAAAAGAAGGAAATTTTATTTATAAAAAATGACTTAAAAATGCTATCAAATAGTAAAAGAGATTATTCAAAAATCATAAAATTCTACAAAACAAAATTAGTAAATTTAGGAGTAATGAGACAATTTAAAAATACAGCAAAAACATTAGATGGGAGTTATGCTAAAAAAAACAATATTAGAAAAAAGGAAATTGTGTAATAGAAAACGAGGAAAAAATGGAACTTGTAGAGATTGAATATATAGGCGAAGAAAAAAAAATAGAGTATGAATATCAAATTCAAAAGGTCATAAAACAATGTTTTATGACCGAAAATTTGATGGATAAAAATCTGTACATAAATATTATCTTAACTACTCCAGAAGAGATAAGAAAATATAATAAACAATATAGAAATATTGATAAAGAAACTGATGTATTATCTTTTCCTATATTTGAAAAAGAAGAAATTGAGAAAATACAGAAAAATGGAAATGAAGTACCAGAAGTATTAGGCGATCTTATTATTTCAATGAAACAAGTTGCAAGACAAGCTGAAGAATATGGACATAGTTTTGAAAGAGAATTAGCTTATATGGTAGTACATGGCTTTTATCATTTGATGGGTTATGATCATATCGAAGAAGAAGACAAAAAAGAAATGAGATTAAAAGAAGAAAATATATTAACAATATTAAAAATTAATAGGGAGTAAAAATGAAAAAGAAAGAAGATCACGAACTACTCATTTATAATAAGAATTTTTTAGATGCTTGGAGAAATGCATTTAATGGAATAAAACATGGAATTACCAGCCAAATAAATATTAGAATTCAAATTGTTGTTGGAATTTTAATGATCCTATTAGGTGTGTATTTTGGGTTATCAAAAATAGAATGGATTTGCTTAATGTTTTCTATTTTTCTTGTTTTATTAGCGGAAATGGTAAATACTGCAATTGAAGCAACTGTTGATTTATGTACAAGTGAATATCATCCAAAAGCAAAAATTGCGAAAGATGTTGCAGCAGGATCTGTTGTTATTTCTGTTTTAAATGCTGTAGTATTAGGGATTTTTCTTTTTGGAGATAAAGTTGTTTTATTTATAATAAATTTAATACGATAAATGAAGAAGGGGTCGTAACATGAGTAGAAAAGAAAAAAGAAAAGAGAAGAAGAAAAAAATAGCAACAAAAAATAAAGTATTAATTGCAATTTTGATCATGGTTCTTATCATTGCTGCTGGACTTGGAATATGGAAATTTATAATCGAAAAACAAGAAGTAGAAGAAGTTCCTATTTCTTTAGGAGAAGAACAAGGTATTGAAGATGTAAAGGAACCAGAAAAAACAGTTCAGATTTTTTCTGGAAACGATAGACCAATTGCTGTTATGATTGATAACCATAAAGGAGCGTGGCCACAAGCTGGACTTAATAATGCTTATTGTGTATATGAGATTATTGTAGAAGGTGGAGAAACTAGATTAATGGCACTTTTTAAAGGGAAAGAAGATCAAATAATAGGACCTGTAAGAAGTGCAAGACATTACTTTTTAGATTATGCAATGGAGAATGATGCAATTTATACTCACTATGGATGGAGTCCACAGGCAGAATCAGACATTAGAACATATAAAGTACAAAATATTAATGGAATTTCAGAAAGTTCAAAAGATTTTTGGAGAATTAAACAAAAATCGGCTCCTCATAATGTATTAACGAATATTAGTAATATCAAAAAGATTGCGGAAAGAAAAGAATATCGCACAACATCAGATCAAAAGAGTGTTTTAAATTATTCTGCAGATGAAATAGAATTAGCAAGTCAGCAGGTGGCAAATACAGTTACGATTCCATATTCGACATTACATACAACAAGTTATGTATATGATCCAGAAACAAAACTATATACAAGATACGCTAGAAATACAAAACAAACAGATTATAATACAAAAGAGGCAATTACTACCAAAAATATAATTATTACTTTTGCAGAAAATTACACATTAAAAGATGGAGAGAATAAGGATAGACAAGGCTTAAAAAATATTGGCACAAAGGACGGATATTATATTACAAATGGAAAAGCAATACCAATTGTTTGTGAGAAAAAGGATAGAGATTCTCAAACGATATATAAAGATATGAATGGAAATATAATTCAAGTAAATGATGGAAATACATTTATTAATATTTGTCCAATTGATAGTAAAGTTACTTTTGAATAAGGAGATAAGAAAAGTGGACTCGTTACACGTACAGATTACTTCGTAATTGCACAGACGAAAGAAGCAATAAAGAATACCATAGCAAAAAGCTATGGTATTTTGCTTTTGAAAAGAAAATATGATAAAATACATTTGTCAAGTAAAAAGAGTAGAAAAAATGAATAAATATATTGATAAAATTTTACAAAAAAATAATGAGAAGGGGTTTAAAATAAAAAGGTGGAAGAAGAAATGGGAAACTTTAAATCAGGATTTATTTCTATAATAGGAAGAACAAATGTAGGAAAGTCAACACTATTAAATCAATTAGTAGGGGAAAAGGTAGCAATTACTGCAAATAAATCACAAACAACAAGGACCGCAATTAGGGCAATTGTAAATAGAAAAAATTCACAATTAATCTTTATCGATACACCAGGAATCCATAAACCAAAAACAAAATTAGGGGAAACAATGTTAGAAACTGCATATGGAGCAGTTGGCGATGTAGATGTTATTTTATTTTTAGTAGATAGTACAAAGCAAGAAATAACAAAAGGGGATCGAATTATATTAGAAAAAATAAAACAGGCAAAAAAGAAGACGATTTTGGTTTTAAATAAGATGGATTTGGTAGAAAAAGAAAGACTAATTCAATTAATGGATTTATATAGAAAGGAATATCCTTTTGAAGCCATTATACCAGTATCTGCTACTAAAAATAAAAATGTAGAGACAATTTTAGATGAAATAGAAAAGCACATAAAAGAAGGGCCTGCATATTATGATATAGATGAATATACAGATCAAACAGCAAGACAATTGGTAGAAGAAGTTATTCGTGAAAAGGCATTAAAATTATTGAATGAAGAAGTACCACATGGAATTTTTGTGGAAGTAGAAAAAATGCAGTTACGAAATACTACAAAAGGCGAAGAAATTTATGATGTAGAAGCGATTATTTATTGCTTAAGAAATTCGCATAAAGGAATTATCATAGGAAAAAGTGGAGAAATGTTAAAAAGAATAGGAAGCTACGCAAGAAAAGATTTGGAGAATATGTTAGGAATAAAGATTAATTTAAAGATTTGGGTAAAAGTAAGAGAAGATTGGCAAGATCAAGAAAATATTGTTAAAAAATTCAAGTTAAATTAAAGTATATTTTCAAAAAAAATACAAAAGATAAAAAGAAAAAAAGGAGTTGATTTCATGTTAAAACAAATTGCTTGGAATACCTTTAAAAATACAGGAAATATCGATACTTTTGTCGAACTTAGACAAGTACAAGAAATAGAAAATAAACTAAAGGCGGAAGAAAATGGGAATCATAAAGACGAAGGGAATTATACTATCCGAACATAATATGGGAGATTTTGATAAAATGCTTACGATATTAACGCCTGGAATGGGGAAAATATCCTGTGCTGCAAAGGGAGCAAGGAGACCAAAAAGTAGTCTCCTTGCAGGAACCCAATTATTATGTTTTGGAGAATATTTATTATATCAGGGAACTAGTACATATCATATAAACTCGTGTGAAATTATTGAAGTATTTTATAAAATTAGAACAGATTTAGAAAAATTAAAATATGCTTCACATATTACAAAAATTATTTCGGATGTAACAACAGAAAATCAGAACAACTATAAGATTCTACAATTATACTTAAATACATTGTATATGATTTCGGAAACGGAAATAAATTTAAACTTTATTTTAGCTGTTTTTAAAATAAGATTGATGACAATTTTAGGATATGCGCCAAATATCAATTATTGTGTAGGATGCAAAGAAACAGAAAACTTAAGTGCATTTAGCTTACGATATAGTGGTTTTTTATGCTCTTCTTGTGCAAAGCAAGATAGTGGAAGCATTGCTATATCAGAGGGAACGAAAACAGCACTAAAGTATATCGTGCTTGCTCCACCTAAAAAACTTTTTTCTTTTCAATTAAAAGAAGAAAGCTTGAGAGAATTAGAACTAATTGCGAAACTATATTTTGATGATAAGATGGAAAAAGAATACAGGATAGAAGAACTCTTTTAGAAGAGATTGAAAAATAAAAACTTTACAAAGTGACAAAAAAACCGATTTTATACTAAAATGCTTGAAAAAAAATGAATTAACATATATAATAAAAGAACAAAAGACAACAAAAGAAACAAAAAATGAGAGGAGCGATTTTTATGAATATAAAAATAACAGGAAAGGATTTAAAAGCAACAGATGCAATTAAAGACTATGCAGAGAAAAAATTAGAAAGATTAGAAAAATACTTTGAGGATGAAATTGAAGTAGTAGTAACAATAAAAACAGAGGGAAAAGAACAAGTAGCAGAAATGCGTGTAACAGTAAAAGCAGATAATTATAAAGCAGTAACAGCACATAAAGATTTATATGCTTCTATTGATAAAGATATTGATATTTTAGAAGGACAAATTAGAAAAATAAAAACAAAAAAAGAGAGAATGAATAAAGATGCTTCTATAAAAGAAAAAGGAGCTGCTAAAGCTTCTGCAGAAGTAGAAAATGAAATAATTAAAGAATTATATTATGATATTAAGCCAATGGATCCAGAAGATGCAAAAATGAAACTACAAGAGAAAAAAGGAGATATCTTCTTACCATTTATTAATATAGCAACAGGAAAAGTAAGTGTAATTTATAAATTAAAAGATAGTAATAATTATGGTTTAGTAGAACCAGAAGCATAAATTAGGAAAGAGATCTAATCGAAATTAGATCTCTTTTTTAGTAATAGAATTTAGATGCGATAGGGAAAACATTGACGGGTGAAATTGTCAATGATAAAATGCAAACATAAATTCGTGAAAAGAGTAAGACAACTGCAAGAAGCAAAAAGAAATAAAAAAGGAGGATTTGAAGAAAAAATATTTTTGGAATATGTAGAGGAAGCTAAAGATTAGTTTTATAAAAAAGAATAGAAATGAAGAAAAAAGAGAAATTCTTAAAAATAATAAAACTTTTAAGGATCTCTCTTTTTTAAAGTATAAAAAACTATCTATTGATCATTTGATTTTCAGCTTGTTGGATCATTTTCTTAACCATATTTCCACCGATTTTACCAGCATCTCTTGAAGAGATATCTCCGTTATATCCGTCTTTTAAGTTAACACCAACTTCGCTAGCTACTTCATATTTGAATTTGTCTAAAGCGTTCATAGCTTCTGGAACTAATTTTTTGTTACTATTATTTGTGTTTGCCATTATTCATTCACCTCCTAGGAAAGTAGTTTGTTTTGCATTTTTATGAAAAAACGTAAATTGTTTTTTCAATATATATATTGTGTAAATTCAAAAAATATATTCTGGTAATTATTAGAAAGAAAAAATAAAATGAAATAAATTATTTTTTATAGAGAAATTTGATCATTGTTATTTACAGTAATTGATAAAAAAGACGAAAAGTCGAATGGAAAAAAATAATGGAATAACTTGTAAAAAAATAAATTAATCAGTATAATTAGAATGTTGAAGAGAGGTTGAATGAAATGTATAAATTAATCGCAATTGATTTAGACGGAACTTTACTAAATTCTTATGGTGAGGTACCGAAGGAAAATATAGAGGCAATAAAAAAAGTGACAGAAAAGGGAATTAAAGTAGTCTTAGCATCCGGTAGAATTTCAGAATCTGTTTATCAAATTGCAAAAGAAACAGGAGCTGATCAATATTTTATTTCTGGAAATGGAGCTATGATTTATGACATACAAACGCAAAATGTAATTTATGAGAAATTTATGGATAAAGGAAAAATTTTAGAATTAATTAAATTATGTGAGGACAATAGTATTTTTTATAATGTATATACAGAAGATATGGTAATTGCAAAATCACTAAATTATAATGTGGCTTTTTATTATCATGAAAACGCAAAGAAAGCACAGGAAAAAAAGACAAACATTAATATTGTAGAAGATGTATATTCCTATATTCAAAAATCAAATGTCAAGCATTTTCTGAAAATGACGATATGTGAAGAAAATGAAATCATTTTTAAAAGAATTTTAAGAAAATTAAAAGAGGTATCAGATATAGAAGTATTAGATGTATCCCATATGTCTAGAAAGAAAATTAGGTCAGGAACAGAAGAGGTAAAAGTAGATTATTATTATACAGAAATAACAAAGAAGAATGTGGATAAATGGTATGCACTTCTGGAGATTATGAATAGAGAAGGAATAAAGCAAGAAGAAGTAATGGCAATAGGAGATAATATGAATGATCTCGAAATGATAAAAAATGCTGGAATGGGTGTTGCTATGGGACATAGTAATCCACAGGTAAAAGAAGTGGCAAATTATATTACATTAGATAATAATGAAGCGGGAGTCGCAAAAGCAATCGAGAAAATCATTCAATAAAACAATATATTACAAATATATTACGATTCTATTACAAGAACATAAAATTTAGAAGACAAAAGGGGATTATCATTGTTTTTCGTCGATAATTGTTGTACAATAAATTTAGTATATTGTACAAAAAAATAAATTTAAGGAGGAAATATAAAATGGCTACAAATCCTATGCAAAGACAAAAAAGAGTATCTTATTTATTGGGAATGCTTACCATGCTTGTTATTTCAGCAATTGTTATTGGTATTATTGGAATGCAATTGGTAAATATGAAAAAGAAAGAAAAAGAAGCGCAAGCAGCGTTAACGACAGTATATGTATTAAATACGGATGTATCATCTGGTGTGGAGATTACTCCAGATATGCTAGTGACAAAACAAGTGGATAAAAATACTGTTCCAGCGGATGCTTTTGGAGATATAGAAGTATTTCAAAGTTATTCTTTAGTGGATGAGGCGGGGAATTCTGTTTTATCAGATGAAAATGGTATGTATGTACAACCAAATGAAACTAAGATAAGAATTGAAATGGAAGTAGAAACAGGAAAATATTATAAAGAAGTAAATGGGCAAAAAGAATACACAGAATTATCAAATGTACCATTAGTAGCAAAAGTAGATTTAAATAAAAACACTGTTCTTACAAGAGATTTAGTTTCTAAGAGCGATTCTAAAGTGACTTCTGATGTAAGAACACAAGAATATAATATGTTTACTTTACCAACTAATTTAGAAACAGGAGACTTTGTTGATATTCGTATTCGTTTTCCTTCAGGTTTAGATTATATAGTTGTTGCTAAAAAAGAAGTAACAATACCAGATGTTGCTGGAATTCCATCAACAGATACAATCAATATTAATATTTCAGAAGATGAAACCTTAACAATTAGTAATGCTATTGTGGAAGCATATCAAGTATTAGGAACAGAGCTATATGTATCAAAATATACAGATCCAGGAATGCAACAAGCTTCTATTCCTACATATCCAATAAAACGTGAAATTATGGAATTGGTAAATACAAATCCAAATATAGTAGATGAAGCAAAACAAGCTTTATATGCAAGATATAATACAGATCAAAGAAACAATGCAATTAACTCAGAAATTCAAAGAAATGCGGAAGACGCAGATAAAAATATAGAATCTGGAATTACAGATCATATCACAAGACAACAAGAATTAAGACAACAATATTTGGAAGCTTTAGCAGGTGGAACTGCTCAATAATAATATAGGAGGAATTATGAAGAAGGTAGGGTTTATCGGCTCGTTTGATAAAATTAATTTAATTATTTATCTTGCCAAGCTATTTACATTAAATGATAGAAAAGTATTAATCGTAGATGCTACCATTTTGCAAAAAGCAAAGTATATCGTACCAGCAATAAGCCCTACTGTTTCCTATATTACAGATTTTGAAGGGATTGATGTAGCTGTAGGGTTCCGAAATATGACAGAAATCAAACAGTACTTGGCAGGTAACAATGAGGCAGAATTAGGATATGACTATATTTTATTTGACATAGATGCAGCTGAAGCATTAGAAAATTTTGAAATTCAAACAATGGACAAGAATTATTTTGTTACATCTTTTAGTACCTTTGATATTCGCAGAGGATTAGATGCGATTTCGAATATTAGAGAACCAATAAAATTAACAAAAGTGCTTTTTTCAAAAGAAATCTTAAATAGTGAGGATGAATATTTAGGTTATTTATCTTTAGGTTATAAAGTAATCTGGGATGAATACAAAATATATTTTCCTTTAGAACAAGGAGATCAAACAGCAATTATGGAAAATGAAAGAGTTTCTAAAATAAAATTTGGAAATTTATCTGCCCAATATAGAGAAAGTTTGATGTTTATGGCGGAAGAATTGCTGGAAAATGTAAGTGCAAATCACATACGAAAAATAATAAAAAACATAGAATAAGGAGAAGTTAATATGCCTATTATAACTTTTTGGACAGAATTAAATAAGGAAATTGGGCAAACGGCAGCAGCAATTGCTGCTGCCACTCAAATGGCTATGGAACATAATAAGCGAATTTTGTTGATGTCAACTTATAATAATCAAGAATTGCAAGATGCTTTTTGGCATCCATCTGCTGGAAATAAAAAATTAATTTCTTCTTTATTAGGAAATCAAAAAAAAGTTATGATCGATAACGGAATATCAGGAATGGCAAAAGCGTTGGCAAGTAATCGATTAAATCCGGAACAGATTCCAAATTATACAAAAACAGTTTTTAAAGGAAGATTGGAGATATTATCTGGATTTAATGGTGAAGAAAAAGAATATGAAGAATTAAAACCGATTTACCCAGATGTTATTCAAAGAGCAAATCGATTTTATGATGTAGTCATTATAGACCTAAATAAAACAATGAGTGATTTTGCAAATAGTATATTAGATATTTCTAATATTGTTGCTTATGGAATTAATCAAAAAAATAAGTCGATTGAGCATTACATGGAATCAAAAGAAAGCGGTTTCATTTCTACTAGAAATGATGTAATTCCTTATATTGCTAGATATGATCAATATTCAAAATATTCAACGAAAAATATAGGTAGATTAATTCGTGAGAAAAGAAAGATAAATGTAATGCCATATAATACTTTATTTGCAGAAGCTTGTGATGAGGGAACAGTGGCAGATTACTTTTTAAAAGTAGGAACAATAAAGGGAGAAGACAGGAACGTTAAATTTTTGGGGGACATTAGAAGTTTGACAGATGCAATCATTTATCGATTACAAGAGTTACAAATGAAAATTTAGGAGGGGTGTAAAAAATGATGCTTTTTTTAATATTAGTACTTCCTGTAATTATTGTATTGATAGCGATTGTGACTATTATTATTATACTAGCAACGCGTAATGGATCAAAGAAAAAAGAAAAAAAGCCAGAAGGAAAAATTGATCTAGAGAATAAAAACAATATTTAAATTAGTTGGGAAGGAGCTTTAAGACAATGATTGTTAATATAATCTTAATTCTAGTAATATTAGTTGCCGTTGTAGGATTTATTGTACACTATATTAGCAAAAAGAAAAAAGAGGAACCAGAAGTTGCAATTAATGTCGATGATAAAACCTATACATTACAAAAAATGACAGAATATGTAAAAAAGAGATTGGACGAAATTACAAAAATCAACTTATATGATATAGGGTTATCAGAAGAAGAATTAAAAAGAAGAAAAAATAAAAAGTACGAATTGAAAAAAGCGTTAAAAGGTTGTACTTATGGAGATGTTAATGATAAGAAATACGTAAAGGAATTAATTTACGATATTTTATCAAAAGAATATGGAATCGATGAAACGAATATTTCAAAAGCTATACCATTTGATGTTCCTTCCTTATTAACACCACAAGACAAATTTGATATTATTATTTATGCATATAAAAAAGAATTTGGCTATGAAGCGTTAACCGAGTTAATAAAAAAATATAATTTAGCTGTATTAAAGTATGTAGCTGGAGAGTCAAAACCTTGTTATGTTATTACAGAAGACGAAATTTCAGAGATTTATGAAAAAGAAGGTTTGGTTTTAAACTTTTCAGACAAATTAAATGTTGTTGTTCAAAGAATTTATCAACACTACAAAGGATATAGTAGTATCGATGAAGTAAGAGATATGAATATCGATGGTGTTTCAGGAGGTGTATCTGGTCTTCCAGAATCTTTCTTAAGCCAGGTAGCACAAACGGATAGCGATTACTTAAATCAAGTAGCAGAACATAAAGTACCACGTGCCTGTGATAGTATTTGGATTTTCTTCCAAGGTAAATCCATTCGTTTAGCTTTCTTATCCTTTGGAACAGAAGCTGAATTAAAAAGAGTATGTCAAAATATTTATAAATACAACAACCCAGGACAATTATCTGACACAAATGGATATAAGATTAATGAAATGAAAGACGGTTCACGTGTTGTTGTTGTAAGACCTAGTTTCTCTGAAACTTGGGCATTCTTCGTAAGAAAGTTTGACGTAAAGAGAGCAACTCTAGAGCAATTAATTACAATACCAGGAAAAGAACAAGCAATTGCACTTTTAAAATTTTTAGTAAAAGGGGCACGTATTATATCACTTACTGGTGAGCAGGGTTGTGGTAAAACAACTATGCTTATGGGTATGATTGAAAATATTTATGAAACAATGAACATCAGGGTTCAAGAAACTGCATTCGAGCTTCACTTAAGAAAAATTTATCCTACACGAAATATTTTAACATTCCGTGAAACGGATACAATTTCAGGACAAGAAGGTTTGGACGTTCAGAAAAAGACTGACGGTTCTGTTAATATCATCGGTGAGGTTGCAACTGACCCCGTAGCATCTTGGATGATTCAGGCAGCACAGGTTGCATCTAAGTTTACTTTATTTACTCACCACGCAAAAACATTTCCAAACCTAGTAACTGCGTTAAGAAACTCTATGTTAAGAACTGGTGTGTTCAAAGATGAAAAAACGGCAGAAGAGCAGGTTATTCAAGTATTAAACTTTGATATTCACTTGGTAAAAGACTTTAGAGGAAGAAGATACATAGAAAGAGTAACAGAATGTATTCCTGTAGAAGATAAAAATGATTATACTTATGACCATAGAAAAGAAAAAACATTAGAAGGAAAATTTGATAAATTTTTCGATAATGCAACAAGATATTTCTCAAAAGTAACAAATAAAGAATTATATACCTATCGAAATATTATGGAATATGTAGATGGTACCTATGTTTTAACAAATAAAATATCAGATCAAAATATTAACGAAATGAGACTTAATATGGATGATAACGATATCGAAGAATTTGATAATTTTATCGAGGAAAATTGGGGAGAAAGACCAAAAGATTTATTTGCAGAAGAAAAAGAAGAAAAAACAAAGGCAGAAGAAGTAGCAGTAAAAACAACCAAAAGAGTACAAACAGTAAAAAGAGGAAGAAAACCAAAACAAACAAATGAATAGGGGAATGGAATTAATTTAGTCCTATGATTCAAAAGAAAAGGGAGGTGCGAACTTTACATGTCAAATGAAGTACTAATGTATTTGATGATAGGAGTTGTAGCATTATTTGGCGTTGTTATAATAGCTTATGTAATGATCTCTAAAAAGTTACAAAGTTCGGAAATACGACAAATAAAACAATTAAGAGAAGGAACGGAAAAAAGTTCACTATCCTTAGACATTGTTTATCAAAAATTATATATTGCATATACAAAGATTCCTTTAGTAAAAAGATATCTTTTAAAATTAAGAAGAAGATTAGAGATTATTAATATTGATGATGAATATTTAACAAGATTACAAGCTGCCAAAATTTTAACAAAAGCACTATTAATTATTATTCCTCTTGCTATTTTAATTATAATAGTGGCAAGTAATAACTATTTATTACTATCCATTTTATTAATTTTTGAATTATTCTTAGTAGATACTATTATCGATGGAATGGTGGATAAGATTGATAATAATTTATTAAAACAACAAATTGATTTTTTTGGCGAAATACGTCATGCATATCATGAATATAACATGGTAGAAGAAGCTATATATCAAACTGCACAAGACGATGAAAAAGAAGTTTCTAGACAAGCAGAGAAAATATATGAAGTATTAATTTCCGATGATCCAGAAACAGAGTTAGAAAAATACTACGATATTGCACCAAATGGATTCTTAAAAGAATTTGCAGGAATTTCTTATTTAACCAAAGAGTTTGGAGATCGTAAAGTAGATGGAGCATCTCTATATTTAAAGAATTTAAATAATATTACACAAGAGATGCAATTAGAGATTTTAAAAAGAGATAAATTAGATTATGTATTTCAAAGTTTATCTGTAATATCTGTTATTCCAATGCTTTTCCTAGAGGCAATTAAAAGTTGGTCCGTATCACAATTCGCATTTACAAAGAATTTTTACGAGGGAAAACAAGGAATGATTGTACAAATTTTAATTTTAGTTGTTACCTTTGTATGCTATACATTAACAAGAAAATTAAAAGATAATGGATCTGTAAATACAAATCCTAAGAATACAGAAAATCCTTGGCAGGCAAAATTATATAAGAAAAAGCCAATCAAGAAATTTGTGGATTTATTTATACCAAAAGAAGGCACGAAAGATTATCGAAAGATGAAGGATCTTCTAAAAAAAGCTGCTTCAAAACAAAAATTAGAGTGGGTATATATTAATCGATTAGTGTTATGTGTGGTTGTTTTTGTCGCTTCTTTTATTTTATTTATACAATTCCATAAAATATCAATTGACTACATATACACGAACCCAACAACCGATTATGATATTTTAGGAGAAATGTCCGAGTCCGATAATAAAAAAGCAATGGAATTAACAGAAATGGATAACGTTTTTTTAGATCAATTCAGAGGAAAAACAAAGACAACAGTAGAAGAAATTGAAAGAGCAATGAAATTTTCAAAATACTATAAAGAGGCAACAGAAGACGAAATTACAACTGCGGCAGACAGAGTTTATAAAAAACTGCAAGTGATAAATAGCGAATATATGAAATGGTTTGAATTATTATTAGCGGTTGTATTTGCACTTGCCGGATATGCAGCACCAGTTTTATTACTTAAATTCCAAGAAAAAATGAGACAAATGGAAATGGAAAACGAAGTAATGCAATTCCAGACAATTATTCTAATGTTAATGAAAATTGAAAGAGTAAATGTAGAAATGATTTTAGAGTGGCTAGAAAGATATGCTAATATTTTTAAAGAGCCAATTAGCAGATGTGTAAATAACTATGAGAGTGGAGCATGGGAATCACTAGAACAACTAAAAGAAGAAATAGCCTTTCCACAAATGATTCGTATTGTAGAGAGTTTACAAGCCGCAGTAGAGAAAATTCCAATTTCAGAGGCATTTGATGAATTAGACACAGAAAGATCATATTATCAAGAAAAGAGAAAAGAATCAAATGATCGATTAATTTCTAAAAAAGGAATGATTGGAAAAGCAATTGGATTTGCACCAATGGTATGCTTATTTGTTGGTTATTTAATTGTACCATTAGTATTTATTGGATTAACCAGTATGTCAAGTTCGTTCAATACGATGAATACAATGCAATAAGGTGGAGGGTAAGTAAATGGAAAATGCAGCACATGCTTTAATCATAGCAGGAAGCGTTCTAATTGGATTACTGATTCTAGGAGCTCTGGTATTTACCTATAGAGAAATTACAGATTCAGAGGGAAGCGAGCAAGAAAAAATAAAGTTACAACAAATTGATGAATTTAATAAACAATATACTAGTTTTGAAAAAAAATTATATGGAAGTGAATTATTATCTTTAGTTAACAAAGCAATTGATTATGATAATAGAATTGATGTAGAGCAGTCTGGTTATACTAAGATAAGTATTATTGTAAAGGTAAATAGGCAAACAGATTTTATTAATATTGGAGATTATACCATTAATAATGAACAAAATAAGAATTTATTTACATCTAAGCTAACAAAAATAGAGCAAATTAAAAACACTTATGGAGGAGATCAATATTTACAAAGATTGGTTGCACTTTATAATGGTGGAAGTACAAAAGAAGAAGCTTTAAAAGACTTATTAGAAGAAATTGGAATAGACATTTCTTCACCAAGCAAATTAGATAAAGCAAAAGAAGATTTAAAAACATATTATGGTTATATTGAATTTAAAAGAAAGCAATTTAAACATATTGAAACAAACTATGACAAAAATGGAAATGGTAGGATTATTTCTATGTCATATGAAGAAATAAACTAGAAAAAGAGGAGGTCTGAGGAATGGAGAATGCATCAAAAGCGTTAATTATGGCAGCAGGTGTATTATTAGGTGTTATGATTATTTCCTTGGGCACTTACTTATTTTCTATGTTTAGTAGTTTTGCACAGGAGCAAGAAACAAAATTATATGATCATACAATTTCAGAATTTAACAATCAATTCTTAAAGTATGAAAATGCAACAGATATTACACTTCATAATATTGTTTCTTTAGCAAATTTAGCAAAAAATAATAATCAAAAATATGGTGTAACACAAGAAGGATCTCCTTATGTTGCAATCTATATTGAAAATGAAAAATTAGAAACAAAAAGTGTAGAAGATTTAAATCGTTATATCGAAGATCATTTATATAAAACAGATGCATCAGGAAAAGTAACACTTCAATATTATACATGTAAAACAGAAGATATTGTGATTAGCAGTGCTACCAATAAAGTAGAAAAAGTTGTTTTTCGAAAGAAGTAATATTCAAAAATTGGAAAGAAAAAAATACTTTACAATTTGTTGAAAAAAAGATATAATGAAAAAAGGAAGCAGAATTATGAAGAAAGTAGTCATTATAATTACAGTCCTTCTTATTTGTATTTTATTTTCTTTTTCCTATACTTATTATACATATCAAAAAAATAGGAAAGAGTTAGCAAGTTTTAATAGAGGGTATGAAGCATATTATGAAAAACAAATAAGTGGAACAGATTTAGCCACGGTAATTAATAAAGTTACAGATAATAATACAAAAAATCAAGTTGCAAAAGATGAAAAAGGAAAATATATAGAAAATGATTCTGATTCTATCAAATTAGATATTTACATTTCACAAAATGATACCAAATATTCAGTAGAGCAGATTTATGCATTAGGAACAGAGCGATTTGTTCAAAGTTTTGGAACAGCAAAATTTAAATGTACCAAAATAGAATATCATGATAAATCAAAAAGAGTAAAATATTTATTATTTGAACAAACTTCTATTTAGTTTTTAATATTTTGGGAATACCCAAATAAATATATTTATATTTTTAGAATTCAAAGGAGGAAAATAATTATGGAGAATGCATCAAAAGCATTAATTATAGCAGGTGCAATACTGCTTTCTATTTTAATTATAGGATTGGGAGTGTTTATTTTTAATCAAGCAAATTCTTCAATGAAGAATATTAATTTAAGTCAAAATGAAGTTCAAAACTTTAATGAACCATTTTTACAATATGCTGGTGAAAATATTACTGGAACAAATGTAATGGCGTTATGTGATAAAGTAAAAGCACATAATTTAGCAAATACAGAAGATAAAACAAGAATGGTTCACATTCGTGCATCGGAAGCTAAAGATCCAGAAGCTGCTGATGATGATGATGGAAAATTACAGGAGCCAACAACAGTAAAAAAAGAGATTCGTGCAGGTTATAACTATAAAGTTACAGTAGGATATGATAAGGATACAGGTTTAATTACTAATATAGGTATTGTAAGAAGACAATCATAATTGAAAATAAAAAGAGAAAGGCTTGAGGAGATATGGAGAATGCCGCTGACGCATTGAAAATGGCTGGGTTTGTATTGCTTTTTATACTTGCCCTAACAATTGCAATGATGACTTTGACGCAGGCAAGAACTGCTGCTCAAGCCATTTT
>DVNH01000064.1 GCA_018714565.1 Candidatus Merdicola faecigallinarum
AAAAATGACTAGATACATGCTTAACATTAAAACTTGAATTGCATAATTTGATTTTCCTCTTTTCCTAAGTAAGATCGTATCGAATAAAATAAGAAAGAAAAGTATCATATAATAAAATATTTTTGGAATAATTGTTTGATTAAATACAAGCATAACATATACCAAATAAATTGTTTCTGCTATAATTCCCCATGATAGAGCTGACTTCTTAATTTCCTTACTCTTCTTATCATAAACTGCAATAATCATTAATACAGCTATATGAATGCAATACAGAGTACTAATTAATATACTATCCTTTTGCTCTTTTCCCAAAAATAGTACAAATAACACCATAAAAAAAACACCAACAAAATATTCTGTCAAAAACTTTCTCATTGTTTTTTGTTTTCCACAATTCTTGCATTTTCCTAAAGTTACAATATAACCAATCAAAGGAATTTTCTCTATCTTTCTTGTTTGTTTTGTATCACATTGACATAATTTTTTTGAAGTTCTACTTTTTCCATATAATTCATATAAATAATTTCCTAAAAATGCTCCTAGATAAAATACGACTAAATAAACAATTCCTATTAAGATCACCATTTTTTACTCCTTCTTTAGTAAAAAAGAGACATATACAACCGCGTACATGTCTCTTTACTAATGCTTAATTCATTTTATTCAACACTTGTAACGGTATAATTATCAAAATTTACTGTTACAACATATTTTCTTCCGTCTTTTGCATAACTTACTTTATTGTCTGCTTCCTTTGAAAATGATGTATTACTTAATATTTCGATCAAAGATGCCATTTTTTGAGAATCTGTTTTCTCGTTTGTTACAGAAGTATTGGCTGTATTTCCATTATTTGCATTCTCTCTTTTTACTGCTTTTAGTCCAACTTTTACCATGTCCTCTGCATAAGTTTTATCTTGCATTGTAGCAATTTGTTCATTTTCTCTTGCTGGTCCATTATCCCCAAAAACAAGGTAAACAACGGTTGCTGCTAGTACTAATAATATAATAATCGCAAGTATTAAAGCAACTAAGGTCATTCCTTTGTTTTCTTTTAATTTATTCATTTAAAGACCTCTCCCTTCTTTTGTAACACACAGAATCTTATGATTCCTTTTTCTTTTGCGCTTCCGTATATTTATATTTTACTGGTAAATTCATAAAAGTCAATTATTTTTACTCAAATTTAATGTTTTTGTAATGTTCTTGTAACATTACTGAATTCGTTCTAAAATAGCAATAAAAAATCCGTCATGTTTTTCATTTGGTAATAGTTGAATCCCTATATTTTTCTCTTTTTTGATTTCAAATTTTTCTATTAAATTTTGATCTCCTTCTACTAATTTGAAATTCTTATTTTCTAAAAATTTTTGAATCAATTCTTCATTTTCTTCTTTTAGAATACTACAAGTAGAATAAACCAATCTACCTCCGATTTTTAGATACTTACAACATGTATTTAGTACATCTTTTTGTATCTTTGTAATCTCTGCTAAGTCTTCTTCTTTTCTTTGCCATTTAATATCTGGCTTTCTTCTAATTACTCCTATCCCTAAGCATGGTACATCTAAAAGAATTCGGTCAAATTTTTCTTTATATTTTTCTTCATATTCTTGTGCTTCTTTCACTTCTGTTTTTATAATAGAAATTCCCAATCTTTTTGCATTCATTTCAACCTGTTTTATTCGATTTTGATAAACATCCCAAGCAATAATTTCTCCTTTATTTTGCATTTTTTCTGCTAAATAAGTAGTTTTTCCTCCTGGTGCACTACATGCATCTAAAATATATTCTTCCTGCTTAGGATCTAAACATACACAAGCAAGTGCCGCTGCTTCATCTTGCAAAGAAATTTCGCCTTTTTGATACAAATCTAAATTCACAATATTTTTTGCATTTTTTAAACTAAAAAAATCTCCTAAAATCCCGTCTTCTACTTCTATTGCTCTTTGCTCTAATTCTTGTTTTAATGTTTCTTTTGTTGTTTTTAATTCATTTACCCTAATACTCATATTGGGTTTTATATTAGAATTCTTACAAATCTCTTCCGTCTTTTCTTTTCCATATTGGCTTAATAATCTGCTTACAATCCATTCTGGCATTGCATATTTTTTTGAAATTTTTTCTATTTGATCTGAAATCTCATCTATTTTATTGTAATCTTCCTTATTTATTTTTCTTAAAATCGCGTTTACAAATTTTGAAGATCGATTTGCATATTTCTTACATAAATTTACTGATTCATTTACTGCTGCAGATTTTGGAACCTTATCTAAAAAAACAATTTGATAAGCTCCTAATCTTAAGATATTTAATACCCATCCATTTATTTTTCTTAATTTTATCTTTGAATACATCTGGATTATTTCATCCAATGTCAATTTCCAAGTAGTAACTCCATATACTAGCTCTGAAATAAAATTAATATCTCGATTCTCTAATTTGTCTCGATTTTGATTTAAAATCTCATCTAATACAATATTTGAAAAAGCATTCTCTTGATCAATTTTATATAAAGCATTTAATGCTAATTTTCTTGGTAGATCCATTTT
>DVNH01000009.1 GCA_018714565.1 Candidatus Merdicola faecigallinarum
AAAAAATTATAATTTTGCAAGAAGCGATTAGGAGTGATAAAATGCTTACAATAGAAGCACTAGAAGCAAAATTAAATAAAAATGAACTAGATAGCTTATATCTTTTTTATGGGGAAGAAATTTTTTTATTAGAATCAGCGGTAAAAAAAATTAAGAAGCTATTTGGAGAATTGGTCCAAGGAATTAATTATATTATGATTGACGAAAATAATATAAAAGAGCTTATATCTGATATTGAAACTCCTGCATTTGGATTTGAAAAAAAATTAATTATGATAAGAAATTCTGGAATTCTAAAAAAAGAAGGAAAGAGAAAAGATGCGAATTTAGCACAAATAAAAGAAGAAGTAAATAAATATATAGCAGATCATATGGATGTAATTAAAGAATCTAATATCCTTATATTTATTGAAGAAGAAGTAGAAAAATTAAAATTGTATAAAACAATTGACAAAAATGGATGTGTATGTGAATTTAATATGCAAAAACCATTGCAAATTGGTAAACGATTAAAAGCAATTTGCAACGCTTACCATGTGAAAATAGCAGATCAAACAATCATGTACTTAATAGAAGAATGTGGATCTAATATGCAAAATTTAATTCAAGAAATTCGAAAGTTGATTGAGTATGTTGGAACAGAGGGAACGATTCAAAAAGAAGATGTAGATAAGCTTTGTACAAAGCAAATCCAAGCAGTTATTTTTGATTTGACCGATAATCTAGGAAAAAAGAATGTAGCAGGAGCATTAGAAGTGTTAAATGGTTTGCTATTTCAAAAAGAACCAATTCAAAAAATTTTTATTACTTTATATAATCATTTTAAAAAGTTATATTTTGTGACATTAGCACAAAAAGAGAAAAAAGATATTGCTACAGCTTTAAAGTTGAAACCAAATCAAATGTTTTTAGTAGGAAAATATAAAAACCAAGCAAGTTTTTTTGAAGCAAAAGAATTAAGAAAGTTATTAGAAGAATTAGAAAACTTAGATGCAAATTATAAAATAGGAATCATAGATTTAAACTTAGGATTAGAATCAATTTTATGTAGATATTGTTCGAAGTAAAGGAGAAGAAAATGAATACAAATGAAATGATAAGGCAGGTTGAAGAGGAAGTTAGAAAAGAATTAAAAGGTATAATGAATGAAGATGCACTTGGCTATATTCATTGTTTTGAAGAAAGAAAAAAGGAAAAATTAAAAGAAAAGGGAATACCATATCAAACCATTCGAGAAAGAAATACAGGAATATTAGTGGATTAAGTAAATGGAGGAAGAGTCATGATAGCAAAAAGGGTATCAGAAGTTATGGAGATAGCAGAGCAAATACAAAGACAGCATTATGGTCCAATTAGTGATCAAATGGTTTATAAAAAGATAAAAGAAATATATCCAGAGGAAGCCTTTTTCATGTCTGAAGAAGAGCAAAAAGAAGAAGTTCATTATATTGTAGAAGAAACAAAAACATTCCAAAATTATATGAAACAAGCTGTTTTTAAAGATGCTTCTCAGGAAGAAATTGTTGCATTTGCGAAAGAATATGTAAGATATGGAGCGCATCAATTTATTAATTGTTTAGGAGAAGAAGAAAAAAGAAAGTTACTTGAAGTAATAGAAAATTCAGCTGCTAAATTTTATTTGGTTTCAGGTTTAACCGATGAAGAAAAGATTCCATATTTAAGAGAATATGAAGGAGAAACAGCAGTACGTTTATTAAGGACCATTAAAGAATCAGAAAGAATACCTTATATTTTAGAAGTAAAAGATAAACTTGCTCGTGATACTGCATATAGAGAGTTAGCACCTGAAGTGATTATGGAATATATGAAATCCTGCCCAGAGAATTATGAGCCGGTTTTAATGTTGGGAGAAGCACAAGTAAAAGAGCTTTTTTCTAATATAGAGGACGATTTTTACAAAACGAAAATATTAATTGAATTTTCATTAGGGAGAGATGAAGTAAAAAAAGTTTTTTCTGAACTTCAAGATGACTATTGTAAAATAAAATTAATAGAATATGGATCTCAAGACGAAACACGCTGTACGAAAGAAGATGTATTAGATTGTTTAAATCAATATTTTAAGAATAAAACTGTTCTTTCTCAAATGGAAAATGAAGAAGAAAAAGCAGAGTACATTGCTAAATTACAAGAAAATGAGATGAAGGTTTGCCTATTAGAAGAGATAACAGAGAGAAAGAACCGTGATAGAGTAATTCAAAGTTTAACACATCATATTGATCCGGAATTACAAATGATGACAAGATATGTACAAACGATGATTCAAGAATTTATAACAGATACGTATCAACCAGAGCAGATTCCAGAAAAAATAGAAGAAAAGATGAAGATTGTATTTGCTCGTACGAATGTTAGTTATAAAGAGTATACAGATGCTACAAATGGAACAGCAGACTATATCAATCATGATATAGGAATTGCACATCGTAGAAGATTTCAACAAGACAAAGTACTAGGATGTATGTTACATGAATATGCTCATTTATTTAGTAATTTTGATTTTAAAAAAGATCCTTTTCAAGGGGAAAAGGCAATTGAAGAAGGAAATGCAGATACATTTGCAGAACTTGTTGTTAGACATTATTTAGAAAAACATCCAAATGAACTTCCTTTTTCCATAAAAGAGCCATATACAATCTATAGTACTTATGATTTTGAGAACAGTTGGGCAAGAACCCTTTTATATCCACTAGAAGAAGAACAAAAAGATAAAAAAGCAATTGTAGAGTATCTACTAGGAGAAAAGACAAAATATTTAGAGATGGTGATAGGAACAGAATATGCACAAAGTGTTCCAACGAATACAACAGGTAATATGAATAAAATACCAATTACATACGAACAATTATATAAAACTCATGAAGAAAGTTTTAAAGAAATTCGTACGGATAGTATTTATTATAATCGAAATTCTTTTTTATCTGCTTTTCAAATTCAACGAAAAGTGGGAGACCGAGCAGAAACAAAAGTTTATGAATTAAAAGGTAGAAAATGGAATGAAACATTTATGGCAAGTACCTATTTTGAAGATAGAACATTGGAGCAAATTAAACCAGAAGAATTAGAAGAATTTATTACTTTAGTGAGTGCAAGTAATTGTAATGGAAAAAGTTTCTTTACACCAATAGAACCATTTGCAATGATGAAAATACAAGAATTAGAAAAGAGAAGATCCATTCAATCTACTCCGGTATTGGCAAATACAGTTGTTATGATGAATCAAGGGATAAAAATAGGATCGAGAGAAATAGAAGATTTTATGTTAGGATTAATTGATAGACAAATCCAAAAAGTAGAAGATGGATTGGATATAGCAGAAACAAGAAAAATTGTTGAAAAATGGAACGAGAAACAAAAAAGAGAAAATATACCAGAAGAAATGGAAGAAAATTTAGAAGATGCATTTTCTAGTTTATCTGCAAAATTAGAAATACGAGAAAGTAAAACAGTAAATCCAGAAATATTTATGGAGGGAGTTTTTAGAACTGTTCTTGATCCAAAAGTACAAATTGCACAAAGTGAAATGCAATTGGGAATTAGGACCATTAAACAAGAATTGCAGAATATGGGATTAGTAAGTATTAGTGAAAAAGAAGGAGAAAATGGAGAAGAAAATGAGAAATAGTTTACAAATTGCATATGCAGAAGTAGATAAAATATTAGAATATATTCCTCGTGCAAGAGTAAGTCAAATTCCTCTTTCTATCAGAGAAATGATAAAAGCAAGAAAGCAAAAGGATTATCGAGTGAATATTAATATAGAAAAACCATTAGAAGAACAAGATTTACAAAGAAAAACACTTGTGCTATTAGCAATATTTCATTTAGAATATTGGTCTAGATCAGAGCAGAGAGAAGAGTTATTAAATCTTCACTGGAAATATGAAAAGGAAAAGCAAGAAATGCAAAGAAGATTATATGATACAGACGAAATTTTTGAAGAAAGAAAAGAACAAAGAAACACTCAAACATCTACTGCAATGATAGTATATAAGGAAAATATTTTTCAAAAATTATGGCATCGATTAAAAAGTTTATTTGCTTAAAAAAGATGTTCCCTTTTATGATGAAATTCAAAGGGAACATCTTTTTTGTAGGATATTCTGATCAAAACTTTATAGATTAAAAAA
>DVNH01000010.1 GCA_018714565.1 Candidatus Merdicola faecigallinarum
TTTGGATGTTTTTTCATCCATTTTCTTAAGTTCAAAAGCTCTCATCGGAATTTTTGGAACCATATTTTTCATTTTGTACTTGTCTTGTATCCCTCTTCAGCGTTTTATACGTAAGCACGAAATGTTAAGTATGTGTCTCCAACTCATAGCATGTTTGGCTATTCTGTTTTATCTTGGAATAGCTGTTTATGGATTGAAACATGCTTTTTAACTGTCTGTCGGGTAGTCACCCGACAGGCTTTTTTAATTCTTCCCTCTTACTCCTATTATCGCCGCATTTCTACCTGCTTTGTCTTTTTCTGCTCGATAGGAGTGCATCCATTCATGCTGGCATACCGTACATATGTTACTATCGATAATATGGGAATCTTTTAATCCCATCTCCCTTAATAAAACTCGATTCATTTTTACAGTATCAATATAATATTTTTGCTTTCCTTCCTTTATTTTCCCTTTTTCAATAATAGCATCCGATGTTTTTCTTCCTTTCCAATCTTCTTCAAATTGTTTTTTGACATCCTCTTCTACTTCGAAATGACAGCTTTTTATACTAGGTCCCATAAAGCATAAAATATCATAAGAGTGAGATCCAAATTCTTCTACCATCTTTCTTACTGCTTTTTCTCCAATATGTTTCAAACTTCCCTTCCATCCTGAATGGATATTTGCTACCACCTCTTTTACCGGATCAAAAAAGTAAAGCGGTAAACAATCTGCATATCTTAAAGCGAGATAGATATCTTTCTGAGCAGTAACTAATCCATCTACATCATCAAAATCGTGCTGATTAAAATCATTTTCTAAATTAATATTTGATACTATTTCGATATGATCGGAATGAGTTTGAATGGGCCTTACTATTTTTTTATTTTCAATCTCTAGCGTTTTTCCGATCCTATGATATCCATCTATTAGATTCTCCTTAGAAAATTCATATGGTTGAACATTGATTCCTTTTAATGTATAACAATGTACAATCAGATCTTGATAGGATAGTAATTTTCTAAACTGTAAATATTCTATTCCATCTTTTTTCATATGAATCATTTCTTCATTTGATAAATCCAACATCTTCTCATCCTTTCTTCTCACACTCTCTTAGGAATTAATATTTTGCTTCCTACTTAGCTGTTTTCTATAGAATTCTTTATCTTTTCTAGCACTTCACTTTGACTAAAATTAGTTAAGTAATGATAATCATTTTCGCAAAATCCACGTTTGAATTGACAAACAGATCGATATTCACAATACTCACATGGAACTCTTTTATTTTTAGGATTATAATAAGGATTTAAATCAATCTTTCCACTCATAATCTCTAGTGAAATTTCTTTCATTGTCTTTTTTATATATTTTTGCAATAGATAAAATTGTTCTTTTGTTACTGCACTGGATTTACTTTTACTCAAATTTCCTTCTTTATCAATATATGCTGGTATTTTTTTAGAGGCTCCTGATTCCAATGTTTTATCCATCATTTTTACTACATTCACGTCTGCTAAAATTAATCCATTCATTTTAAATCTTTTTTGAATCTCTGCTTTAATTTCTTCTTCCGTCATCGATTTATTTGCCTTTATAATAGGATCTATTAATTGAAAGTATAATACCCCTGCTGGAATTTCATCTTCCTTGCAAGCAGCATCTAAATACGTTAATAACTGAATTTGTAAGCCAGCCATCACTTCATTTAAATCAATATTTTTGACAGCAGATTTATAGTCAATAATTCGGATATAGTTCCCTTCTGCATTTTTTCCCAAATCAATACGATCTATTTTTCCTGTAATTTCAACTTTCTTTCCATTTTCTAATTCTAATTGAATTGGTGGATAAGAAGATCCTTTTTTAAATTCTACCTCATTTTCAATTACATAAAAATCTGTATCCTTTAAACTTTCTATAATATATTTCATCGCCTGCATAATTACTCTTTTTAAACGATTGGTTAATACTTTAAATTTTGGTGTACTATGAAAGATATCGTTTTTACTTAATCCTAATTTTTCTTCTACAATTTTGGAGACCATGTCTTTTAAACTTTCTTCTGTTAGATCCGTTATCTTTTTATTTTCTTCTCTAAGTTGTGTAAAAAAGGTATCAATTACCTCATGCATAAAAGAACCTGTATCTAAACTTTGAATTTTGAATGTTTTTTTCTCTGATATTTTAAGTCCATATTTTAAATAAAAAGAGAATGCACAACTTCGATATTGTTCTAATCTTGAAATTGTTGTATGTAATGTATTTCCATATAATTTTGTAATTAATTCTTTTTCTATTGTTTGTGGTTTATTCGTATACTCTAATCCTTGTATGCTCGTTTCTAATTTTTCTTTCCACCCCTCTTTTTTAGAATAATACTGATAGATTTCATACCAAATTGGTTCTATCTCTTTCCCTTCTTTTTTCTCTCTTAATTTTTGAATTAATTTTTCAAAAGCAGTTTCTTTTACCAATATTTCATTTGAATCTGAAATCATATCACTTTCTTCTTTTATCTTAGGAAACATTTTTTTTACTTTTGAAATCATCATTGATATTCTTAAAGATTTTCCTTCTTGATCAGAAGAAGGATAAGACAAATATAACTTTTCTTCTGCAGTCGAAAATGCTTTGTATATATTAAACTGATCATCATAAAGTTGTTCTAAACTTCCTTTTGCAAGTTCTACTCCATCTTGTTTTAATATTTCGCGATCTTGATCATTAAAAAAACCTTCTTCTTGTTTATTACTTGGAAATACACCATCATTTAAGCCAATAATAAAAATTGCTTTTACTTTATGTGATCTTGACCTTTCTGCATCTCCTACTGTAACAGAATCTTGCATAGCAGGTATTTTTCCAAGTCCACTATTCTTTAAACCGATTTTTAAATATTCCATATATTTTTCAAAAGTTATTTGTTCTTCCCCAAATACAAGAACCATTTCATCTAAAACAGAAATAATAATTTCAAAGCTAGCTTCATATTCATTTGCAAGCTCTAAAAGCCCCCCTTGCTGTAAGTTTTCTACTTTATTTTTTACTTTTTGCTCAATCCCTTCTTCCTTTAAGAACTCATATAATATTTTTGTTATTTGTTTTACATTTTTCTGTTCTTGAACGGATTGATAAAATTTAAGTAATGGATATGTTATATTTCTTCTTAATTCATTTAACCATTCTACTTGTTTTTTATCGTCTTCTGTTATAATTCCATAATTCCAATCTTGTTTATACCATTTGTTTCCTTTTATTCCCCATCGAATGCAATAATTTTCTAAACGATATATATCTTCTTCTTCCAAATTAGAAAAGCCAGACTTTAAGTATTGAAATACAGATTCATAAGACCAATTTTTTGAAAAAATTTCTAAAATGGATAAAATATATTTTACAATAATATTTTGATTTAATTCTTTCTTTTCATCGATAAAAACTGGAATATGATATTTTTCAAAGATTCCTTTTATCAAACTTGCATACTGTTCCAGTTGCTTTGTAATAATTGAAATATCACGATATCTGTATTTTTTTTCTTTCACTAAAAAAATAATTTCTTCTGCTATTTTTTCTACTTCTGTATATGGATTATTCGCTAAAAACAGATGAATATCTTCCACTTCGTTTGGATATTTTTCTATTTTATTTTGATATAAATTTTTCTCCAAATGTTCTAATTCTTTGCTATGATATCGATATGCTTTTCCTAAATAAATTGGTTTATTTTCTTTTACTCCATTTTTTATCAGCATCTCTCTTAAACGTCCTACTGTCACTTTATTAGGATAAAATAAATCGGTATCTGGAATTACGGATTCCTCTAAAGAATCAGTATTAACTGTGATCGTTACTTCCTTTGCCTGCTTTAATAACTTTTGAATAATATCATATTCTTGTTTCGTGAAGCCTGCAAATTCATCAATATAAATAATCGAGTCTTGAAATTCTTTGGATCCTTCGATATTTTGTGCCAAAATTGTAAGAACGTCATTCTCATCAATATAATTATCTTGTATTTTCTTTTGAAATCCTTGATAAAGGCATAGCATATCTTCTAATTTCATTTTTAAAGCTGGATCTTTTACTGTTTTTATTTCTTTTTCTATTTCTTCGATTTTAATTCCATGTTTTTTAAATTCTGTAATTGATCTTGCAATTAAGTCAATATTTTCATTTGTCTTTCCTAAAAATTTCAACTCTTTTTTCTTAGCATTTAGCAAATCAAAAATCATCATTGCTTTTCCGCATTTACTTAAGTTTGTTCTTTTCGCCAAACCGTACCTCATTCATAATACGATATGCCATTCGATCAAAAGTTAAAACTTCTGCATTAAATACCGCTTCTGTTTCGATCACTTCCATTAATTTTTTCTCTGCCGTAAATGAAAATTGTTCTGGTGTAATCATATAAATTCTGTTATTATCTATATTTCTTTTTATTTCTTGAAAACAGAAATCACTCTTTCCTGTTCCTGCTCTTCCATATACAAATCGTAATCCCATATTTTTTCACCTGTGTGTATTGTATCATAAAACAGAACAGAATAACATGTTTTCCCTTTTCTTTTCTCAAAAAAAGAAAGGCAAAGGCTTGCCTAAATACAAGCACCTTGCCTTCTCCTTCTGTCTTACCAACCTCCAGTTTTAATATAATTGGACGGTCTAACGTCAGGAGTCCTTTGGATTACCAGAAAGATCAAAAAAATCAATCCGGCAGAAAGAATAATTACTTTTTTCATAAGCATTTCCTTTCTTGCAAACCAACGACTACAATTCATATTATATCACTTTTTTATATAAATACAATTTTTTACGCTTCTCTTTTCCAATAGTATAAGTATTGTTGTGCAATACCTGCAACAGAACCAAACTTTCTATGTGCCAATTCCATAATCTTTTCTTTACTTACTTTATTTTCGTCCTCTTCCTTTATGTACAATTCATTCATTACTCTTCTTACCCATACGTCAATAGGGAAAACATCAATTCTTTTTAATTCGGAATATAATAAAATACAATCTGCTACCTTAGTTCCTACTCCAGAAAGAGTTAACAATTCATTTTTTATTTTTTCTGTATCTTTTTCTTGCTTTAATGCTTCTAAATTTACTTTTCCTTCTAAAATCATATGTGTTGTTTCATATAATCGAATATCTCGAAAACCTAGTCCTAATTTTCTAAACTCTTCTACGGAAACATCTTTCAGTTGCTCCGGGGTTGGAAAGGTATAATATATATTACTTTTCCATATCAATGGATCCCCATATGCTTTTGCTAGTCTTTCAATAATCCCCTTTATTCTAGGAATATTATTATTTGCAGATATAATAAATGATATAATTGTTTCCCATAAATCCTGATTTAAAATTCGTATTCCCTTTCCGTATTCAATACTATTTCTCATCGCCTCATCTACTTTTGATAAAACTTCTTTTATTTGATTATAATCTCTTTCTAAATCAAAATAGGAAGTAATTGCATCGAATAAGTTTTCATCACTTATTCCTGTAAAAATAATTTTTCCATCTTCCTTTTTTACATTTAAAACTGTATTTCGAAAAATTCCAGTATAACTATTATCCTTATTTCTATTCCATCTAAAACATTGTCCACAATCAAAAATATCTTTTAATCCAAATGATTCATTATCCGGTAATATTATTTTTTGTTCTTTCATTTTTTCTTCCTTCCTAGTTTCGATTATATTCGTTTTATTCTATTATATACAATCGCTTTTATCATAAAATCACCAACTAACAATTTCCTTCTATTTAATAATATCATATGACATAAAGTTCGTATATATTATTTTTCTATTTTTTTATCAGTTCATCTTTAAATCCTTTTCCATATACTTCTCTTGCATTTGAAATGATAATAAATGCTTTTGGATCAATCTCTTGTGCGATTTGTCTTACTCGGAGAAAATCCCTTCTTCCAGCTGCGCATAATAATACTAATTTTCGATCTTTCGTATACATTCCTTTTCCAAACAATCCCGTAGTTCCTCTCTTTAATAAATATCCAACCGCTTTTGCAATTTCTTCATTTTTATCTGATATGATAAACAATAATTTAGTAAAATTCGTTCCTTCAAATACAATATCAATAATTTTCCCCATTAGGTAAATCGCAATTGCAGAATAAAGTCCAATTTCGAATTCTCTTAACAATAAAATATTTGCTAAAACAATTATGACATCGATGATTACAATCATATGACTTGTTTTAACCTTTGGGCGATATTCTTTAATTAAATTAGCAATTAACTCTGTTCCTCCAGTTGTTCCTCTTCCTTTTAGTACAAATGCAGTTCCAAGTCCAACTAAGATTCCCCCATAGATACAAGCTAAAAAACGATCTTCTGTTAATGGTAGCCATCTATCAAATATATCTAGAAAGAAAGAATAGGAAAAAGAACCAATAATTGTTCTAACAAAACTTGCTCTACCTAATTTATAAAAGGTAAATATACATAATGGTACATTCAAAATAGAAATGGTTACTCCCATAGGAATTTCTAATAAATAATATAGAATCGTTGCAATTCCAGCAAATCCTCCAGAAGATAATTGATTTGGAAGCAAAAACATAGAGGTGCCAAAGGCCATAAAGCTGGCCCCAAGTAAAATATATACAATTTCTCTTCCATATCTTTCTATCTCTAATATAATCTTTTTTCTTTTCCAATTCATAAAAAACACCTATATTACCATTATTGGCAAATTTAGGTGTTTTTATACAGTTGCAAATTCTTCTTTTTTTACAATTTACAAACACTATTAAAAAAAATTTATCAATTTCTTTTGTTATAAATTTTGCTCTGTTTTACTATCTTTTTATTTTCTCTTTTTTCCTTCTTTCTTGTTCTTCTTCGTCTTCTAAAAAATCCTGATATGTTTTTAAAATTTCTATTTCTAGACTTCCTATTTTTATTCGATTATCTCCTACTACTTTTAAAGAAACATCATAAATTTCTTGTAGTTTTTCTATATTCTCTTTTTTATGCCCCACTACATTGTTTAACTCACTTGGATGAACAGTTACTTGCACTTCTTTTACCTTAACATTATATGATTTAATTTTCTCTACTATTCTATCATACCAAATACTAGATTCTACCAATTGTCGAAAAGCTGGATGGAATGGACCTGCTACTACTTCACTTTCTTTCTCTTTTGGATCAGATATTTCTTGCGTATTCTGAAGACCAATTCGAATTACCTTTATTTTTCTCTGATTAAATAAGTTCACTAATTCTTTACATCTTTCTACAGCTTGTACTAGAGATAGTGGCTCATATTCTCCTTTTTCATATTCTTTTTCCAATTGTGTATGTTTAATTACTAATACAGGGTATATTCTTACTATTTTTGGTTTCAGTTTTATAATATCTCTTGCTGTTTTTTCTTCATCTAGTTTCGTACTATCTGGAAGTCCTACCATTATTTGATGTCCTAACTCAAAACCATACCATCGAATTAATTTGGAAGCTTTTTTAATATCTTGAAAAGTATGTCCTCTCCCTGCTCTTTTTAAAATATAATCATCTGTAGATTGAACTCCTAATTCTATCGTTTTCACTTTATATTTCTTTAGCATTTTTAGTATTTCTTTATTAATATAATCTGGTCTTGTTGAAATACGAATAGAATCTACTTGTTTATTTAAAACATATTCATAAGCTACACTTAATAATTCTTCTTGCTTATTTTTATCAATCCCTGTAAAACTTCCTCCGTAAAACGCTACTTCTTTATATATATCTCCATTTAAACCTGCTAAATATTCTTCTATTGTTTCTTTTACAATTTCTCCTGTTACTTCTTTTGTTTGTCCACTGATACTTTTTTGATTACAAAAAACACAATCATTTGGACAACCTAAATGTGGAACAAATATAGGAATTACACATTGTTTTTTCATAATGCCCTTCCTTTCTTTTACATTTCTTTTAATTCTTCTAATGCTTTTCTAGCAGCTTCCATTTCGGCTAATTTTTTAGAACTTCCTTGTCCAATTGCTAATTTCTTTCCATCACAACTTACTTCTGCTGTAAATTCTTTTTGATGATCTGGCCCAGTTTCTTTAATAATCTGATACTCTATTGATACATTTCCATGTTCTTGTAATTTTTCTTGTAAAACCGTTTTATAATCCTTTAATCCAACATTTTTACTTGCTATTTCTATTTCTTCTTTTAAATTCTCTATGATAAAGGTTTCTACTGGCTTTAATCCTCCATCTAAATACATTGCTGCAATCACAGCTTCCACACTATCTGACAATATAGATGCACTTTTGTTTCCCTGATTTACTTTCTCACTTTTTCCTAATCGTAAGAAATCACTAAAATTATGCTTTATTGCAACTTTATATAAACTTTTTTCACAAACAACACTAGCTCTAACTTTAGTCATTTCTCCTTCATTCAGATGAGTATAATTCTCATATAAATATTTACTTGAAACAAACTCTAAAATGCTATCTCCTAAAAACTCTAATTTTTCGTTACTTGTTTGTCTATTTTCATAAGCATAAGAAGTATGAGTAAGTGCTGTATATAGTAAATTTTTATTGTGAAAAGAATATCCTATATTCTTCTCTAATTCTTCTATTTTCATCATTTTCTCCTTTCTAACTATTCTTATATTATATACTATTTTGACATATTTGCAAGCAAAACAGATCGACAATTAATAAGATTTTTTTACTTTTTCGTTATATTTTTACTCTATAAAAAAAGTGGCTTTGCCATATGTACAGATTGCTTTGCAATCGCACAGGCTAAGGTGACTTAAGCTTGTTGCTCCAGAAAAATCTGTCGATTTTTCCTATGCAATAAGAAAAGTGGTCATATGTACAGATTGCTTCGCAATCGCACAGACTGATGTAACTTAACCTTGTTACTTCAGAAATTTCTAACGAAATTTCCTACGTAATAAAAAAAGAAAGGTATATCCTTCTATGATACCCCTTTCATATTTTCCTATACATTTTCTTTTATATAGTCTACTACATCGCTAACAGTAACGATTTTTTCTGCATCTCCATCTGGAATTTCCATATCAAATTCTTCTTCTAAAGCCATAATTAATTCAACAATATCTAAAGAATCTGCTCCTAAATCGTCGATAAAAGATGCTTCCATTGTTACTGATGTGTCTGCAACACCTAATTGATCTACGATAATTCCTTTTACTTTTTCAAAGATTTCTTCTGAACTCATTTTCTATTGTACACCTCCTCTCAAGTATCATGCTTTTACTTTTATACACAATAATATATGTTATAAAAAAAGTCAAGCAATTTTTTAATAAATTATACTAATTTTGTTTCTCTCGTTTTTTCAAATTCTTCAATCATTTTTTCAACTGCTCTATTCTCTACAAATTGCTCTGCTTGTTTAATCGTAAAACGGAATAATTCTTCATCACTACTTCCATGTGCTTTTACTACTGGTTTTTTTACTCCTAAGAATAATGCTCCACCATAAGATTTGTAATCCATCGTTTTTGCAAATCGATTAATTGCTGGTAAACATGGTATCGAACCTAAAATGGATAAAATGTTTTTCTTTAAACTTTCTTTTAATGATCTTTTTACTAGTTTTCCGATTCCTTCTACTGCCTTTAAAAAAATATTTCCTGTGAATCCATCTGTCACAATTGCATCAATCTTCCCTGAAAAAGCATCTCTTCCTTCTACATTTCCTACAAAATTTATATTTAATTTTTCTGCATTATCTTTTAATAATTGATAGGATTCTCTAGTAAGTTCGTTTCCTTTTGTTTCTTCTGTCCCTATATTTAAAAGGCCAATTGCTGGATTTTCAATGTTAAATGTGTTTCTTAAATATATAGAAGACATTTGTGCAAATTGTAATAAATTAATTGGCTTACAGTTGGTGTTTGATCCACAATCAATTAATAATAGTCTACTTTTATATGCCGGTAAAATACCCGCTAAAGCTGGTCTATCAATTCCTTTTATTCTACCAACTAAAAGAGTGGCTCCAGTAAGAAGTGCTCCAGAATTTCCAGCAGAAATAAAAACATCTCCTTTTCCTTCTTTCAAAAGATTAAATCCAACTACCATAGAAGAATCCTTTTTATGTTTTATTGCAACTGTAGGTGTATCTTCCATTTCGATTGTTTCTGTTGTATGATGTATTTTTAATCGATCTGAAATTTCTGAAATATCATCTTTTCCGTATAATTCTTTTACTCTTTGATTGATAACATCACGATTTCCTATTAATAATACTTCTGTCGTGCTTTTTACTTCGTTTATTGCTTGAACTGCTCCTTTTATATTTGCATCTGGTGCATTATCTCCTCCCATAGCATCTAGAAGTATAATCATAACCATCCCTCATTTCTCTATATTGTTTACTTACAATATATTATAACGTATTTATTTTATTATTTATTTTTTGAAAAATCAATAGATATTGACCAATTAGTCTGATTTCATTCCCCTTTTCATCAAAAAAAGGCCTTATTTTCATAAGACCTTTTTGGTTGCACAATATTATTCAATAATATCAGCAACAACACCTGAACCTACTGTTCTACCACCTTCACGAATAGCGAATCTTAATCCTTTTTCGATAGCAATTGGTGTGATAAGTTCGATTGTCATGTCAATGTTATCTCCTGGCATAACCATTTCTGTTCCAGCTGCTAATTCAATAACACCTGTAACGTCTGTTGTTCTGAAATAGAATTGTGGTCTATATCCATTGAAGAATGGTGTATGTCTTCCACCTTCTTCTTTTGTTAATACATATACTTGTGCTGTGAATTTTGTATGTGGATTAATTGTTCCTGGTTTTGCAAGAACTTGACCTCTTTCAATTTCTGTTCTTTGGATTCCTCTTAAAAGAACTCCGATATTATCTCCAGCTTCAGCTTGATCTAATAATTTTCTGAACATTTCTACACCTGTAACAACAGTTTTCTTTCTTTCTGTTGTAAGACCGATGATTTCAACTTCGTCTTGGATTTTTACAACTCCTCTTTCTACTCTACCTGTTGCAACAGTTCCTCTACCTGTGATAGAGAATACGTCTTCAACTGGCATTAAGAATGGTTGATCGATTGGTCTTTCTGGTGTTGGGATATAGCTATCAACAGCATCCATTAATTCTTTCATTGGTGCATATACTGGATCGTTAGGATCTGTTGATGTTGATTCTAATACTTGTAATGAAGATCCTTTTACAATTGGAATCTCATCTCCTGGGAAGTCATAGCTTGATAATAAGTCTCTAACATCCATTTCAACTAATTCTAATAATTCTGGATCATCAACCATATCGCATTTATTTAAGTAAACAACGATATATTTAACACCAACTTGTCTTGCAAGTAGGATGTGCTCTCTTGTTTGAGGCATTGGTCCATCAGCTGCAGAAACAACTAAGATTGCTCCGTCCATTTGAGCAGCACCAGTAATCATGTTTTTAACATAGTCAGCATGTCCTGGGCAGTCAACGTGAGCATAGTGTCTATTTTCTGTTTCATATTCAACGTGAGCTGTGTTAATTGTAATTCCTCTTGCTTTTTCTTCTGGAGCACCATCAATTTGATCATATGCTTCAAATTGAGCTCTTCCTAATAATGATAAATATTTTGTAATAGCTGCAGTTGTTGTTGTTTTACCATGGTCAACGTGTCCGATTGTACCAATGTTAACGTGTGGTTTTGTTCTTTCAAATTTTGCTTTAGCCATTTAAAAATTCCTCCTTTAAATTTTTTGAGAATAAAGACTCTTTCTTTATCTCTTTTTTATTTCTTTAAATTTAATAACGTAAATATTTGACACTTGCATTTTATACTACTTTCCGGAAAAAAGCAAGCATTTTCTATAAAATAGATTGTTTCCTAAAAAACACCTTTAAAAAACTATTCTGATTTTTTTGCTCTAGAAGCAACGATTTGCTCTAGTACTGATTTTGGAACTTCTTCGTAGTGAGAAGGTTCCATAGAATAAGTTCCTCTACCTTGTGTTTTTGAACGTAGGTCTGTTGCATAACCAAACATTTCAGAAAGTGGAATAAATCCTCTGATAATTTGGTTTCCTGATCTTGCTTCCATTCCTTCCATTCTTCCACGTCTTGAGTTAATATCTCCAATAACATCTCCCATATATTCTTCTGGAACAGTTACTTCAACTTTCATAATAGGCTCTAAAATAACGGATTTTGCTTGTTTACATCCTTCTTTAAAAGCCATAGAAGCAGCAACTTTGAATGCCATTTCTGAAGAGTCAACTTCATGGTAAGAACCATCTACTAAAGTAGCTTTGAAATCGATTACTGGATATCCAGCTAAGATTCCACTTTCACTTGCTTCACGAATACCTTCTTCAATTGGTTTTACGTATTCTTTTGGAACAACACCACCAACGATTTTACTTTCGAATTGTACTCCTGATCCTGGCTCTAATGGTTCCATTTCTAGCCAAACATGTCCGTATTGTCCACGTCCACCAGATTGACGAATGAATTTTCCTTCTACTTTAACTTTGTTTCGAATTGTTTCTTTATAAGCAACTTGTGGTTTACCTACATTACATTCTACTTTAAATTCTCTCTTTAAACGATCAACGATAATATCTAAGTGTAATTCACCCATACCAGCGATGATTGTTTGGCCAGTTTCATGATCTGTATAAGTTTTGAAAGTTGGATCTTCTTCTGCTAATTTTGCTAAAGCAATACCCATTTTTTCACTTGCAACTTTGTCTTTTGGCTCAATTGCAATATCAATAACTGGCTCTGGGAATTCCATAGACTCTAAGATAACAGGATTTGCTGGATCACATAAAGTATCTCCAGTTGTTACATCTTTTAATCCTACTGCTGCAACAATATCTCCTGCATAAATTTTATCAATATCTTGTCTATGGTTAGCATGCATTAATAGAATTCTTCCGATTCTTTCTTTTTTATCTTTATTACTATTTAATACAGTAGATCCTGAATCTAATTGTCCAGAATATACTCTCATAAAGCAAAGTTTTCCAACAAATGGATCTGTTGCAATTTTAAATGCTAATGCTGCAAATGGTTCATTATCACTTGCTTTTCTTTCTGTTTCTTCTCCATCCATTGTAACACCTTTAATTGGTGGAATATCAATTGGAGATGGCATATAATCAACAATGGCATCTAACAATTCTTGAACACCTTTGTTTTTATATGATGATCCGCAACATACTGGAACGATCTTGTTTGCAATTGTTCCTTTTCTTAATCCTTTTTTGATTTCTTCTGGTGTTAATTCTTCACCATCTAAATATTTCATCATTAATTCATCATCTTGTTCTGCCGCTGCTTCTACCATGTTTGCACGATATTCTTCTGCTTTTTCTTTTAAATCGTCTGGAATGTCACATTCTTCAATTTCTTTTCCTAAATCATCTTTATGAATGAATGCTCTCATTTTTATTAAATCAACAATTCCTGCAAATTCATTTTCTGCTCCAATTGGCAATTGAACTGGAATTGCATTTGCATTTAATCTTTCTTTCATTTGCGCAACACAATTGTAGAAATCTGCACCTGTAATATCCATTTTATTTACATATGCCATTCTTGGAACTTGATATTTATCAGCTTGTCTCCAAACTGTTTCTGATTGTGGTTGAACACCACCTTTTGCACAAAATACTGTTACTGAACCATCTAGTACACGAAGTGATCTTTCTACTTCAACAGTAAAGTCAACGTGTCCAGGAGTGTCAATGATGTTAATACGATTATTTAACCAATGACATGTTGTTGCAGCAGATGTAATTGTGATACCTCTTTCTTGTTCTTGAGCCATCCAGTCCATTGTTGCTGCACCTTCGTGAGTTTCTCCTATTTTGTGAACTCTACCTGTGTAGAAAAGAATTCTTTCTGTTGTTGTTGTTTTTCCAGCATCAATATGTGCCATGATTCCTATATTTCTCGTTCTTTCTAGTGGAAATTCTCTTCCTGCCAACTTGTTTTCCCCCTCTCGGTTATCTTTTACCATTTATAATGAGCAAATGCTTTATTTGCTTCTGCCATTCTATGTGTATCTTCTTTCTTCTTAAATGCTCCACCATTTCCGTTAATAGCATCTATAATTTCTCCTGCTAACTTTTCTGCCATTGTTTTTTCATGTCTTTTTCTAGCATAAGTTACAAGCCATCTTAGACCTAATGTTTGTCTTCTTTCTGGTCTAATTTCTAATGGAACTTGATATGTTGCTCCACCAACTCTTCTTGCTTTAACTTCAAGAACTGGCATAATGCTATTAAGTGCTTCTTCAAATACTTCTAGTGGATCTTTTTGCTCTTTTTCTTTTACGATGTCAAATGCATCATAAACAATTTTTTGAGCAACTGATTTTTTACCATCTAACATAATATTATTTACTAATTTTGTTACAATTTTACTATTGTATATTGGATCTGGTAAAACATCTCTTTTTGCTATATATCCTTTTCTTGGCACTATTCTTCCCTCCTTATTATTTTTCGATACTAAATTTCAAGTATCTTAGGTACTCTGAAAAGTATCTTTACTTTTCCGTATAGTGCAATCTATTCTAAATTTAAGTACCTTAAAATTAGTAACGATTCGCACTAGTTTTACTTATTTTTTATTTCTTTGGTCTTTTTGCTCCATATTTAGATCTACCTTGCATTCTGTCTTTTACTCCTGCTGTATCTAGTGTTCCTCTAATAATATGGTATCTAACACCTGGAAGGTCTTTTACTCTTCCTCCTCTAATTAAAACAACACTGTGTTCTTGTAAGTTATGTCCAATTCCTGGAATGTATGAAGTAACTTCATATCCATTAGAAAGTCTAACTCTGGCAACTTTTCTTAAAGCTGAATTAGGTTTCTTTGGCGTAACTGTTTTTACAACAGTACAAACTCCTCTTTTTTGAGGTGCTCTATTATTAGTTGTTCTCTTTTTCTTAGAGTTATAACCATGTTGTAGAGCTGGTGCTGTTGATTTTGTCATTGCTGTTTTTCTTCCTTTTCTTACTAATTGATTAATTGTTGGCACTTAAATTTCACCTCCTATATTTTTTAAAAAATTGCACAAATTTGGCAATTTACATTAACGCTAATTATTTTATCATCATTTTCCTATAATGTCAATGCTTTTAGGGATAAAAAAAGAGAGAGACAATTCCCAAAAAAAATGGTTAATTGTCCCTCTCTCTTTCATTTTTTGTGAGCTCCTATTTCTGCCGTTTCCTTATTGGCTTCCTCTTGTGCTCTTTGAGCTGCCTGTAGCTCTTTTTGTGCCTTTTCTTGCTTCGCTTTTGCCTGTGCTCTTGCTCTTGCTTGTACTACGCTTTTGGTTCTGTTATAAGCAACAGTCCAAATAATAACACCTAGAGTAGCAATAGCAACAAGTAACAGTGGCATACGCCACAGGTCGAAGTCGCCCAATGCTGCCAGTTGTTTCCCAATTACTCCGAATGTTTCTGAGACTAGATCCCAATTAAAACAAACGAAGGAAACAAGTAATACAACCGCCATCCCTATCAGATACCGACAGATCACTCCTCCCATTAGGTTTGTACTTACCTTTTTGCGCGACCTTTTGATGTTTTTCATGTACATTTCCTCCTGTTCTTTACTTCGATCCACTGGATCATAGTTTTATTATATCACATTTTGTTTTCCTTTTCAATCTACATAATTTTCTCTTATGAATAACTTGTGACTTTTTGGAAGGCTGACTTATTTTTACAATTCACAGTTTAGCATATAAAAGGTTTGCAAAGAATAAACTGTTATTTGTAACTTACTTTTTATTTCTATGAAAGAAATTATAAATAACTTTCCTTATTTTTTGAATAAAAGACTCTTTATATTCAACTAAACTTGTGTTAGCAGGCTTCTCACTATTTTGTTGCTCATTTCTTATTTCATTCTTTTGGTCTTCTGTTTTTTTCCTTTGTTTAAATATACTTTCTATACTATACTTTTCTTCAACTTCTGTTTGATTCTTATTTAATATTTTTTTTAATTGTTCCTTTTCCTGTTCATTTTCGCACCAATAGTTTAAATGAAACAGCATAATCATAGCTAACGCCTGATTAGTTATATTTTGCTTATACATATCAATCTCTGCATTATATACTGGATTATATCCTCTGTTTCTTTCTCTATCTATTAGTTGATATAATTGTTTAGGAAGTTTCTCAATATATTTACTTCCTAGCATATTTAGTACACCATATACTTCGGAATAATAGTTTTTCTGTTGTACATTTATCATCCTATCTCTTGTCCCTCGCTTTCTTTTTCCTGAACATGAACTTCTTTTTCCATTTGTAAAGTATCTTTAATAAAACTTAACGATTGTCCTAACATCTCATTAGTAATATCCCTCATGTCATATGAATTTAAGAAATTTGAAAATATATCTTTAGCTCCGCTTACTTTTTCATTTACATTATTCATAAAGTTATTTGCAAAACTTTTTATTGAATATACACTTTTCCCCATACTTTCATATATATTTTTTAACAACTCCTGATTATTAGTTAACTCCAGGGTTTCATTATTTCTCACTAGCTTGCTCGAAGCATATTCATCAGGTATCTCTTGTATTGTAGGTAATACATCAATGGGCAACATTTCAGCGTTTTCTGGTTTTGTAACATAGAATTCTCTTGCTGTAATATTTCTATCATCTGCATTAATATCTGTTCCTTTGCCAACGCTTTCATACTCCCTCAATCTTATCATATTCATATTTTGTTCATCTACAGTTTGAGTAACTGCTCTATAATGATAGATTCCTTCGCCATCGAAAGAGATTTCCATATATTCTCCTGGCTCAAATCCTGTCCCAGATATTGAGTTTTCAGTAATAGTTAAATTCTCATCTATTTTTTTTACTACATTTTCGATTCCTTCTTTAGAAGTTAAGTCAAAATCCTTTCCTACTGCTCCGGCTACCATCATTTCTAATTGTCTATAGCAATTTTCATCATTTAAAAATCGTTCTGATACCCCTAGCTTCTCCAATATAGGTTTCATTCCCGAAAATTCCATTAATGTTATGTTTTGATCTCCATTATTTGGTTGATTATATATATCTTCTGCTATTTGACTAATTTCATCTTGTCTTTCATCAGTATTATCTCTTTGTCTTCTAGCTGAATATAAATTTGAACTATCTATTATGTATGGAGTTTGAGAATTCGTTTCTACTAGCTCCCAATATTCATCATACTTAAAATCCAATCCCTGCATATGTTGCGATACAGAATCGCTTTTTTGTTTAAACTCTTCTCCTAATTGGTCATATTCACTTTGTTCTAACTGTTCTACCTTTGATTTTGATGTCTCCCCAATTAATATATCTTGCTCACCAGTTTGATATGTATTTTCATCTAACATTTCTAGCAATTTATTCCCTTCACATAACCACATATTAACCTTACTAATTTTTATTTGATTTTCTTCTGGTTTAGTTAATTTCGTAGAAGTGCTTATTTTTTCGTGAATAGATGCTATACTTACTTGTTCATTTCCAATCTCCCATTGTCCTTTTATTAGATCTGCTAATTTATCTGCATCACTCATAGATTCTATTGTTAAATTTTTATCTTTAATTACTTTGCTTAATTGACTTTTTAGTTCTTCATATGCCACACCACTGTTTATAAAAGCCTCATCTACTCCGGCTTCGCTTAAAACATATTTATACACGTCATCTTCTGACTTACTATCAAAAACAAAATTTTCTAACACAATTTTCCCCTTTCAATTCCCTTAAAATGTTAAATTATAATCTTGAATTTAACAATTATAATAATACACTATGTTTATTTTTTTTTCAATTAGTTTTTTTATTTTTTTATATAAATAACTTGTGATTATTTTAATTCTTTTTTATAATTTTCTCTTTCTTAATTTGAAATTAGCTCTGTATTTCCTATTTTATTTTTATTCTCTCATCAGGAGAGCACCAGAAGCATATGCTACTAGTGCTCTCCTTTCTTGTATTAACTACAATCCCTGCAGGAAGAAGGCAAAACTCATCTGCGACTTCTTCTTGTATCGTTTCCCTGACCCTGAGTTTGATTCTCTGTTTGTGTCTGCCCTGCATTGGTATCTTTTTTTCTCCGTGGAAGCTTCACAGTCGAAACTCCACCTTTGAAAGACTGATACAGGCTACTACCAACCACTCCAATCACAACGCCAATGATCAGCGGAATTGCATTTGATGTGATCCAATTCCAAATACCCTGCCAATCAGGACTAGGAATTTTCCCAATCAAATTAAATTCCAGCACCAAATACATCAGCACCATACCTAAGATCAACCAGAAAACTTTACTTTTCAACCTCTTCATACTAACCGCTCCTTTCCAAATGTTAATTGTTTATATGAAGATGAAACCTAGGGGTTATCTTCTTTATTATACCATAGATTTGTCATTTTTTCAAGTTTATGTCTACTCCCCTAGTCGGTGTCATAACTACAAAATACACCTTAAATATTAGATCTTTTCCAATATTTAAGGTGTATTCCTTCCTTATTTCAGTTTTCCTATTTAAATAATTCTTTTATACTATCTTCCATCGCGTCCGCTTTGTTTTTGTTGTTGTTTTGCTTGAGTCCATCCATCAAAAATTCGGTTTTGTGCTTTTGCTTTTACTTGTAAACCAGATTTGAATTTTCTTTGATCTCTCTCTATATTTTTTAATACGTCTACACGATCAATTTTACTACTTCTTCTTTGTTTTTTTGCAAGCATTGCTTGTTCTATTTTTTCTCTTCCCTTAAAGAAACTTCTTGGGTTAGCAAAACGGAATGCCATTCTCTGTCTCCATTTTGCAAATCCACTAATTTCTTTTTGTCCTTCTTTTACTCTGTATGGAGTCGTTTCCATTAAAGATACAACAGAATCAGCTTCTTCCCTTTTTTCCTTCTCTAATTCTGATTTTTCTTTTAAGGCTTCATCCATTGCCATTTCCATTACAGCAATATCTTGTTCCAATTTTGGAATAAATCTCTTTAACTCTGTATCAGATGGAATTGGTCCTACCATCCCTGAAAAATATCTATTTTGAATATTTGCATCTTTCATTTCTATCTTTCTAGTAGATGTGTTTTCCTCTGCCACTTTTATTGTTTTTCCTAATTTTGCAGCAACTTTTCCAGCAAGCGCTGCACCTGCTGCATCTCTCTTAGGATTAAATGCATCACGTCTTAAACGAGCCACAAAATCTTTTGCAGATTCTCCTGATCCTTGTTTTTTTGTTCCGTCATCTTCGTACTCTTTATATGCTTTTGGATCAGAATCCATAATAATATCTCTTTGGTCATAGTAATGTCCTTTTACTTTATTTTCTAATTCTGCTTTTTCTGATTTTAATTCTTCTTTTTCTTCATCCGATTTCGCTGGATCTGCAAGTTCTGTTGCAATCGATGCAAGTCTAGCATTTGCTCTTGTGATTTTTCCATCTAATTCAAGCAATTTTCGATCAATCTCTTGTGTTTTTTTGAATTCTTCGATTTCTGCTTTCATGCCATCTCTTAAATCCATTATCGGATTCATATTGGTTTTAATCTCATTTTGTTTTGCTTCTATTTTTCTGTCATACTCTGCTATATTTCTATTGTGATATGTTTTTTCTAATTCTCCAGAGCGCTCTGCTTTTATAATTTCTGAATATACATTATCAATTATTGTTACTTTGCTATCTCTACTTGCTTTTAATAAATCTCTTGCTTTTGTAAAAGTATCTACTTCAGATGGCTCTAAAGGCTCATCTTCGTTGTATTCTCTACTCTTAATAATTGTATCCATTTGTGAAATTGCATCATCATATAAATCTAGAATATCATCTAAAACCAACTCATTACCATTAATTGTAATGTTTTGTAAATTATTTGTAATTCTTCTTAATAAACCTTTTACATCATTATCACTTAAAGCAACTGTTGTGTCTGTTCTTGACAATAAACTATCTCTAATATCATTTACAAGATTATCTACTCTTTGTCCTACTCTACGCAATTGTTCATTTCCTGATCTTAAATCCATATTCCTCTATCCCCTTTCTTAGGTTATAGATTGACACCTACCTTCCTCTTCTTTTAATTTAATGATTTTTCTACTGCCTCTATAATTAATAACTTTTTTTGTATTTCTAATGTTAATTTTGTATATTCTGCAAGTTCCTTCGTTGAAGCTTTCTTTAAATCTTCTTCCGAAATATTATTGTTGATTTCATCTAATTGTCTTATAATTTCTTCTTTTTGTCTCATTAACTCTTTTAAATTTTCGTTCATAGATCTTTCATCTTAATTTTTAAAATTAAGATATCCTCCTTTCATTTTATCTTATGTTAACCTATCTTTTTTTACATCACTATTATAATTTTACTATATTTTCCTATAAAAATCAACAAAAAAACAAAAATTTATATATTCTTCTCCTTTTTTAGTTATATATTAAATTTAATAGAATTTTTGAAAGACATCCCATGCTTTTTTTGAATTTTACCTATATAACTTAGATCATATGCAAAAATAAAAGAATGTTTAATCCTATTGTAATAAACATTCTTTTATTTCTTTTATTCTATTTTTATTTCTTTTAATTTTTTCATTGCTCTATCTGCTAGTGCCTCATATCTCATTTTCTTATCTCTAATTTTTTCTGAAAGTTCTGGTAATATTCCAAAATTTGCATTCATAGGCTGAAATTTGTCATTTTCTGTCACAATATATTTCGTAATTGCCCCACTCATTGTTTCTTTTGGAATCTCTATTTTTTCTTTTCCCTGTAATATATTGGCAGCATTTATTCCTGCAATTAATCCTGACATAATAGATTCTACATATCCTTCTACTCCAGTAATTTGTCCCGCAAAGAATATGTGAGGGTTTGTTCTTAGCTGATAACTTTCATTTAATAGCTTAGTAGAGTTGATATAAGTATTTCGGTGCATTACCCCATATTTTACGAACTCTGCTTTTTCAAGTCCAGGAATAAGAGAAAACACTCTTTTTTGTTCTCCAAATTTTAAATTTGTTTGAAACCCTACTAAATTATATAGTGTTCCTTCTTTATTGTCCTGTCTTAATTGTACAATTGCATATGGTCTTTTTCCTGTTCTTGGATCCGTAAATCCCACTGGCTTTAAAGGTCCAAATCTTAATGTATCTTTTCCTCTTTTTGCCATCACTTCCACTGGCATACAGCCTTCAAAAATTTCTCTTTTTTCAAATTCATGTAGTTCTACCACTTCTGCACCTATTAATTCTTGATAAAATTGTTCATATTCTTCTTGGTTCATTGGAAGATTAATATAACTTGCTTCTCCCTTTCCATATCGATCACCAATAAACGCAATTTCAAAATTAACACTTTCTTTTGTGACAATAGGCGCTGCTGCATCATAAAAGAAAAGCTTATCTTGTCCCGTTAAGTCTCCTATCTTATTTGCCAAAAGATCTGCAGTTAATGGGCCTGTCGCAACAATAATAATATCATCTTCTTGAAATTCGTTAAAATCTGTGATTTCTTTATGGATCACTTCAATATTTTGATTTTCTCTTATTGCATTTGTTACTTCTTCTGAAAATTTTTCTCTATCCACCGCTAAGGCTTGCCCTGCTGGCACCTTTGTTTGATCAGCAATTTTTATTAGAAGAGAATCCATTTGTCTAAGTTCTTCTTTTAAAAGTCCACATGCATTTGTATGCAAGTTCGATTTAAAAGAATTACTGCAAACAATCTCTGCTAAATTTTCATTCGAATGTGCTGAAGAATATTTCTTCGGTTTCATTTCATATAATTTTACTTTTATTCCTCTTTTTGCGACTTGATAAGCAGCTTCAGATCCGGCTAAACCTCCACCTATAATATGAATTATTTTTTCCATCTTTTCTCCATTCCTATTTTCTCTTCGAATTATCAATCTACACGATTGTTTATGGTATATCATTTTTATTCAAATAAGCTCATGATTTCATCTTTACTTAATTGGCTAATAAAGGTAGTTTCTGTACCAATCATTTGATCAATTAATTTTTCTTTTTTCTCCTGTAATTCATAAATCTTTTCTTCAATCGAATTCTTCGTAATTAACTTATATACTTGCACATTATTTTTTTGCCCAATTCGATAAGCTCTATCTGTTGCTTGATTTTCTGCCGACATATTCCACCAAGGATCATAGTGAATTACCATATCCGCACCAATCAAATTTAACCCTGTTCCTCCTGCCTTTAATGATATTAAAAATACTTTTACTTCTTCATTTTTATTAAAATCATCTACTAAGCCAATTCTTTCTTCTACTTTTGTTTGCCCCGTCAATTTATAATATTTTATATTCTCCTTCTTTAAATGCCCTTCAATAATTTTAAACATTGAAGTATATCCAGAGAAAATTAAAATCTTATGTCCTCCTTCTACTGCATCTTTTACCAATTCGATACATTGTGTTAATTTACTACTTCCACTTTGATAATTTTCGATAAATAAAGAAGGATGACAACAAATTTGTCTTAATCTTGTAAGAAGAGCTAATATCTTTATTTGGGATTTTTCGAATCCTTGCTGTTTTATTTCTTTCATTGCCTCTGTCCTTGCTTGAGATAAATAAGACATATAAATCTTTTGTTGCTCTTCTTCCATTTCATTATTTAAAATAGTAACACTTTTTTCTGGTAACTCTTTTAATACTTCTTTCTTTATTCTTCTTAAAATGAAAGGTTCAATCATCATCTTTAATTTCTTACTTGCTTCTTCATCGTTATCTCTCATAATTGGGATTTCATAAATCTGTTTGAACTTTTTATAAGTAAACAAATAACCTGACATAATATAATCAAAAATGGACCAAAGTTCTGCTAATGAATTTTCAATTGGCGTTCCTGTAAGGGCAAATTTGGTATGGGCATAAATTCTTTTTAATGCTTTTGCATTTTGTGTATGACTATTTTTTATATATTGTGCCTCATCCGCAATTTGATAATAAAAGTGAATATCATTTTCTTCATAAAAATCGATATCTCTTTTTAGTAAATCATAGGAAGTAACAATAAGATCATAATTTGAAATTTGTTTTATTTTCTCTTTTCTTTCTTCTATATTTCCTCCCATAACTAAAACTTTTATCTCTGGTGCAAATTTTTCTATCTCACTTTTCCAGTTTAATGCAAGTGAACTTGGTGTTACAACTAAAGAAGGAATCGGATTTGGAGTATTTTCCAGATAATCCAAAAGCAAAGCCAATACTTGTACTGTTTTTCCAAGTCCCATATCATCTGCTAAAATTCCACCTAATTGATATTGATTTAATACTTTTAGCCATCGATATCCAATTTTTTGGTAATAACGCAATTGACATTTTAAACCTTTTGGAACATAATCTGTATTTTCGATTTCCTTATCATGGATTTGATTTACTAAATCTTTATACTCTTGGTTTTTTTGTATTTCAATATGTTTTAAGTTTTCTAATATTTTATTTAAATATAAAGTTCGATAAAGTGGTACCTTAATTTTACCTCGTTCCAAATCTTTATAATCTACTTCCATTCCATATTCTAAACTATTTAGAAATTGAATATCTTCATTTTGTTCTAAATCAATAAAACTTCCATCTTTTAACCTATGGTATTTTTTTCGAATATTGTATTTCGCTAAAATCTCTTTTAACTCTGTTCGATCAAATTCTAAACCTGTTAAATCAATATCTAACAAATTGTTTTCGATCTTGACTCCTATCGTTCCTAATTTAGGCTGTCTAATCTCTTTCGTTTTAAAGTTGTCTGTTACTAAAACCTCAAATCTCTTCATGTATTCTTCGATATCTTCGGATAAAAAGTGGTAAATTGAATCATCACTAACTAGTATAAATCTTAAATTTGCAGAATCTAATAAAAATCCCGTTTTTCGAAATAGATTTAAACATTCTGTTTCTTGCACTACATTTCTTGCAATTTTATGTTCTTTTTCAATATCAATTGGATTGAATTCATAATCCCCATAGCAAAATTTAACATCTGCAATAATATAATTATTTTTATCATAATCTAAATAAACTTTTACCCTTAATTCTTTTGGTATATATTTTTCCCTGACCTCTGGCAAAATATTTTCAATAATAATACTTTCTTTTAACTTTGGTACGATTAAAGAAAAGAAATCTGGTAATTCCTTTTTACTAAATTTAATTGTTTGCACAAAATTTTTACGAAAAATTTCTAATAATTTAAAAGTGGTATGTTTAAATTCTTTTTCACATCGATATAGCATGTCATCTAATAAAAAATAAATATATTCTTTTCCTTCTAATAAACTATAATCCTTTTCTTGTATACTTGGTGCAAAAATAAATTCTTCACTATTAATTTGTTCTAATTTAAAAGTAATATTTGGCTCAGCTGGAATTAATTTTATTTTATTTTCTTCCGAATTCCCATGCATTGCAATTGTTTTGCCTTTCATAATTTCAAAAAATTCATCCAAACCAGTATTACTAAGAAGAACAAAATTATCATTTAAAACTTTTCCATAATATCGATATCCTGTATTTCCACTACTATTTACATATTTTATAATTTCTGCTTGTTTTAAAACAAATTCTAAAAGTTCTTTGCTTTCTGGTACAAAATTGCAAGGATCATGAACAAATTCTAATTTTGTTCCATATCGATATTTTTCTTTTTCTAACATTCTAGTATAAAAATCGGATAGACTCTTTATTTTATACAGCTTTTCCTCTCCTATTTTTAATTCTAATTTCATTTCTTTACTATATTGGTCATACCATATTTCTGGAAAAATCTTTACTTTATGTGTTGCTGTCATTTCCTCTTTTGTTTCATAAGTTTCTACTTCTTCTTGATAAAAAGCATGAATCATCTGTTTAAAATTACGATAATTTCCTTTTCCTATTTGCTTTGGTTGCAAATCTACTGTTTTTTTTGTATATAGACCTTCATAAATTGGATTATTCACAAATTCAATCATGACTGCTAAAATATGTTTACAAGTACAATAATTTTGGTGATTATCCAAACAAGTACATTCGATATTCTCGATTTTTGATTTTTTAACTGAAATGGTAATATGATGTTCTTCCTTTGTTTCTTCTACTTTACCATCTAAATCAAAATTATTCTTATCTTCATATGACACTTTTGTTATAGTAACATTTTTTTCTTCTACTAGTTTCATTGCTCCTTGATATCTAGTATCTCCTGCTACTTCATATAATTCACTTAGAATCTCTTTGTTTACTATCATTTCATACCCCTACTTATAAATTTCAATTTACAATTATACCTTATTTAGTCAAAATAAACAAGAGTGGGATTCAAAAAAAGAAAGGTAATAGATAAATTTAGATTATCTATTACCTTCTTATCATTTTACTTATTTCATTCTAAGAATTAGATTTCTTTTTGGAAGCAGAAGTTTTCTTACTTTGCGTTTTTTTAGTACTTGCTTTTTTCCTTGTTGTTTTTTTCCTTGTTGTTTTTTTCTTTGCTTTTTCTTCTTCTACTGTTTCTTCTTTGGTTGGATCCCATTTTTCTCCTTTTTTTGGTTTATTCCAAGAAATATAATCACAAGAAGAAGGATTATTTTCACAAATATAATAATTTCTTTTTCTTTTTGTTTTTCTTACTTGAACTTTTGCACCACATTTTGGACATGGTACATCAATTGTTTCTACAAAAGGTTTTGCATTTTTGCATTCTGGATAACCTGGACATGCTAAAAATTTTCCATATCTTCCATATTTTATTACCATCATTCTTCCGCATTTCTCACAAGGTACATCCGATACTTCTTCTACTAATTCTACATGTTCTAGTTCCTTTTCTACCTTTTCTACTTCTTTTTCAAATGGATCATAAAATTCCTTAATCATTTCTTTCCATTTTTCTTTTCCTTCTGCAATTTGATCAAATTCATCTTCAATCTTTGCAGTAAATTCTACATTAATAACATCTCCAAAATTTTCTGTTAATAACTTATTTACAATTTTTCCTAATTCTGTTGGAACTAATTGTTTTTGATTTTTTTCAATATATCTTCTTTCTAGAATAGTAGTAATTGTCGGAGAATAAGTACTTGGTCTTCCAATTCCTTTCTCTTCCAAAGCCTTTACTAAGCTTGCCTCGGTATATCTTGGAGGTGGTTCTGTAAAACTTTGTTTTGGATCTAGTTTTTGTTTTATTACTTCTTGGTTTATCTCTAATTCTGGAATCTGTGTATTATCTTCTTCTTGATTCTCTTCTGTTGTCTCTACATATAGTGTCATAAATCCTTTAAATTTTAATACTTGTCCATTTGCTTTAAATTCATACTCATTTGCCTTTACCGTTACTGCCATTGTATCATAAATTGCCGACGCCATTTGACTTGCCATGAATCTTTGATAAATTAGTCGATATAATTTATATTGATCTGGTGTTAAAGAACTTTTAATTGATTCTGGCTCCAAATCCGCATAAGTAGGTCTAATTCCTTCATGAGCATCTTGTGAATCTGCTTTCGTTTTATAATAACGATTTTCATAATAGTTTTCACCATAGTGATTTACGATATACTCTTTTGCAGCTTTTCTTGCTTCTTCTGAAATTCTAGTTGAATCTGTTCTCATATAAGTGATAAGTCCAACTGTTCCTTTTTCTTCTATTTTCACACCTTCATATAAGCTTTGCGCTACTGCCATTGTTTTCTTTAACGTAAATCCTAGTTTTCTAGAAGCTTCTTGTTGCATGGTACTTGTCGTGAATGGTGGAGCTGGAGTTCTTTTCTTCTCTCCTTTTTTTATGTCGTCTATGATATATTTCTCATTTTCAATGTCTTTTAAAATATTATCTACTTCTTCTTTTGAATGAATTTCCATTTTTTTATGATTCTTACCAAAGAATTTGGCTTCAAATGTTTTTTTGGACTTTTCATCTAATAAAGTAGCATAAATATTCCAATACTCTTCTGGAATGAAATGCTCGATTTCTTCTTCTCTATCTACAATCAATTTTACAGCTACTGATTGTACTCTTCCTGCTGACAAACCTCTTCTAACCTTTTTCCATAATACAGGACTCATTTTATATCCTACAATTCGGTCAAGCACTCTTCTTGCTTGCTGAGCATCCACTAAATTTTGATCAATCTTTCTTGGCTCCTTAATTGCTTTTTGTACTGCTGTTTTTGTAATCTCATTAAAGGTAACTCTTAAACATTGCTCTTCCCCTATTTCCAAAATATGAGCCAAATGCCATGCGATTGCTTCTCCTTCACGATCAGGGTCAGTTGCCAAATATACTTTTTTTGCTGCTTTTGCATCTTTTTTTAAGCTTTTAATAAGATCTCCTTTTCCTCGGATATTAATATATTCTGGTTCAAAATTATTTTCTACGTTTACACCTAATTTTGATTTTGGTAAGTCCCTAATATGCCCCATAGAGGCTACAACTTTCGTTTTTCCCCCTAAGAACTTTTTTATTGTATTTGCTTTTGCTGGTGACTCTACTATAATTAATTGGTCTGACATGGAGTTCTCCTTTCTTTGTATTATCTTTTGTAATTCTAGACTATATTCCATTTTTTTTCAAGAGTTTTATTTACATTTATCCAATCCTCTAAAATATACTCTACCGTTATCGGAGTCACTTCATTTTCTTTTAATAAGTTCAAAAAATCATCTACTTTTTCCTCATCATTTGCTACATCATATAAAGTTTTATTTTCTACACAAATTTGCTCATTTCTATATTCTGTTTTTATTACCTCTATTCCATAGTTTTCCCTATAATTTTTTTCCTCTATAATTTTATAATACTCTAACTTAATTGGATATGGAATTCCTGCCTCCTCTAAATTTTCTTTTTTCATAAAAATTCCCCCATAAAAACTTTTCATTTGTGTCCCCCTTTTTTCTCATACTTCTATAATATAAAGATTTTTTCTTTTAAAAACAATTATGATATAGCGCATTATTTTCCCTCATTTTTTCTTTTTCGACAGATATTATCTTTATTTTTAGAAAAATAGATACTATTAAAAATAGTATCTATTTTCATATCTCTTATGTAGAATTATATGTATTTCTTTATTTCTGCATAAATCCTATCTTCCACATTTGGAATAGAAATTTTTTTTGCGTTTTCTCCCATTTGTTTTAATTTTTGAGAATCGGACATCATACTTTTTATTAATTCATTTAATGTTTTCTCTGATAACTCTTGATCTTTCACTATTTTTGCTGCACCTTGTTTTTCTAAAACCTTTGCATTATATTCTTGATGGTTTTCTGCGGCCGTAGGTAATGGAATAAAAATCGCTGGTTTCCCTGCAATCGAAATCTCTGTTATCGTCATCGCACCGCTTCTACAAAGCACTAAATCAGAAATTTGCATTGCTTGTTCCATATCATAAATATACGGAAAAATTTTCACTTTTTCAATTTCATCTATCTTTATTTTCTCTTTTTCCAATTCTTTTGCAATAATATCATACTGTTTTTGTCCAGCCGCCCACATAATTTGATAATTCGTGTTACTCTTCTTTTTTATAATTTCTAGCATTGTATCATTAATTGATTTGGCCCCTTGGCTTCCACCAAATACTAATAATATAGGCTCATTTCCAGAAAAACCGAAAGATGCTTTTTCCTTCTTTCTTTCCGTTTCTGATATTCTCTTTCCCTTAAATTTTGTTGGTGTTCCTGTTAAAACAACATGTTTTGCCTTTGGCAACCTCGCTCTTGCTTCCTCAAATCCAATTAAAATAGTATTTACTTTTTTTGATAGCAATTTTACTGTCATTCCTGGAAAGGCATTACTTTCGTGCAAAATAGTAGGAATTTTTCTTTTGATTGCAGCTAAAAAAATTGGACCACATACATACCCTCCAGTTCCTATTACTAGATCTGGCTTTTCTTGCTTAATTAACTTTTTTGCTTCTCCATATCCTTTCATTGTTTTAATTATTTTTTTAATGTTTTGCATATTAATTCTTCTACTAATCCCATATGCCTCAATCGTTTTTAATTCATATCCTGCTCTAGGTACTAAATCGTTCTCTAATCCATGCTTTGTTCCCACAAAAACAATATTGGCATTATTTCTTTCTTGTTTTATTTTATTTGCAATTGCAATTCCAGGATTAATATGTCCACCTGTCCCTGCTGCAGCGATTAATATTTTCATATCTCTTTTCTTATGATAATAGTATCATATTCTCCTTTCTTCTATATTTTTCTCATTAGATAAGAAAAGTGGCTTAGCCACGTGTACAGATTGCTTCGCAATCGCACAGACTAATGTAACTTAACCTTGTTACTCCAGAAATTTCTGACGAAATTTCCTACGTAATAAAAAAGGGAATCAATTGCTCATTTTTCTGCTCTTGATTCTCCTTACTTTCATTTATACTTTTGATCCCGCTCTTGATATATTGAGCAATACTCCGAACGCAACACAGTAAAATAATTAGCGATGTTCCACCATAGCTAAAGAATGGAAGTGGCATACCAGTAACTGGCATAGAAGATGTTACAACTGCAATATTAATAATTGCTTGAAATCCTATTAAAGCTGTAATACCAATCGCTACTAAACTTCCAAACATATCTGGTGCCTTCATAGCAATTAAAATTCCTCTCCAAATAAAAATTGCAAACAACGCAATGACAATTAAACATCCAATAAATCCTAATTCTTCTGCTAATACTGCAAAAATAAAATCATTATGTGGTTCTGATATGTATAAATATTTTTGTTTACTTTCTCCGAAGTCCTACACCAAAAAGACCACCCGAACCAATCGCATATAAACTTTGGATAATTTGCCATCCATCTCCTTGCTTATCTGCCCAAGGGTTTAAAAAGGAAGTAATTCTAGCAATTCGAAATGCTCCTTTTTGTGTAAATTTAGCAAGTGCATATAATCCGAGCAGCTCCTACTCCTACACCTACTGTTCCTACTGTTAAAAAATATGTTAGTTTACATCCTGCGATGATCATCATAACAGATACAATAAGAATCATAACAACAGAAGCACTTAAGTGATCTTGAATAAATAACAAAATGAAAATAACAGGGGCTAGAATAAGAAATGGTTTAAAAAAACCGTTTTTTATTCCATTTAATTCTTTCCTATGGTCAGATAAATAACTTGCAAAGAAAATTATCATTCCTATTTTTGCTATTTCTGATGGCTGAAATTGTATTCCTAAGTTAATCCATCTTCTTGCTCCTCCCGCTTCTACTCCCACTTTGGGAATCAGTACCATTAACAGTAATATAATAGATCCTATATAAGCAATTTTGTAAAATTTTTTATAAAATCGATAATCTACTTTAGATAAGAAAAGCATTGCTGCAATTCCTAAAAGTGCAGATCCACTTTGCTTTCTAAAATAGACATAACTGTCATCTCCTGTTTCTGAAAGCGACGAGGGAGAACTGGCTGATAAAACCATAATAAGCCCTAATGCCAATAAAATCATTACTGTAATAAGTAATATAAAATCAAACTGCTTATTCGCAAAATTTGATACTTTTCTTACTTTTTTCGCCATTTCTCTTCTCCTTCTTTAGATTATGTTTATTCCTATCACACAAAAAACTAATGTAATAATACTAAAAATAGAAACTACTTTATTTTCGTTCCAACCGGATAATTCAAAGTGATGATGTAATGGAGCCATTTTAAAAATTCTATTTCCTGTTCTTTTAAAGTAAGCCACTTGAATAATAACAGATACCGTCTCTAAAACAGGTACTAATGCAATTATTAGTAATAATAATGGCATTCTTAAATATAAACTAATGCTTGCAATGACTCCTCCCAAAAGAAGAGAACCCGTATCTCCCATCATTACTTTTGCTGGATGTAAATTAAATAAAAGAAACGCTAAATTACTTCCACATACAATACATCCAAAAATCATAATTTCTTTTATTCCTAATATCATTCCAATTACTGTTAAACATGTAATAATAATAGTCGTAACACTTGTTGATAACCCATCTACACCATCTGTTAAATTCACTGCATTCGTTGTTCCAAGCATAACAAAAATTGCAAATGGTATATATACCCAAATTGGTAATGTAATATATGTTTTTGCAAATGGTATTAATGTTTCTGTTCCTAAGTCTAATACCTGTACCAAATACACTGTATAAAGAACCGATATTATAAGAAGTCCTAACATTTTATACGCTGGTTTTAAACCAATTGTATTTTTTAAAACTAATTTTTTAAAATCGTCTACAAATCCTACAATCCCAAATCCTACAGAGGCAATTAATAATGGTAATAGTTTCTTTGCCGTTTCCATATCTCCTTGTCTGTAAAAATAATAAGCAATTCCTAATGTAATTAATGTAATGCTAACAATCATAATAGTTCCTCCCATAGTAGGAGTTCCTTGTTTCTTTAAATGAGATTGTGGTCCATCTGATCTTTCTATTTGCCCGACTTTTAATTTTCTTAATATTGGTATTATAATTAACGCAATTATGATCGTAACAATAAAGGTTAAACATAATACTGTTATTTGGAAATCCAATCTTATCACCCTTTACCTATCGTTTTCTTATGTTATTTTTCTTCTTCTATAATTTCATTTACAATAATTCTTTCATCAAAAGGATATTTTTTACCATTAATTTCTTGATATGGTTCATGCCCTTTTCCTGCAAGCACTATCATATCAATTTTATTCGCCATTTCTATTGCATGTTTTATGGCTTCTCTACGATCTACAATAACAGTATAATTTCCTTTTGTTTTAATCATTCCTTCTTCTATTTGTTTCACAATTGCTTCAGGATCTTCTGTTCTTGGATTATCGGATGTAATAATTGTGTAATCAGCAATCCTTCCAGACACTTCTCCCATAATTGGTCTTTTCCCAGGATCTCTATCTCCTCCGCATCCAAATACACAGATTACTCTTCCTCTTGTATATGATTTTACCGCAGACAAAATATTTTCTAAACTCTCTGGTGAGTGTGCATAATCAATCATAATCGTCAAATCTTTTTTGTTATTTACTAATTCTGATCTTCCTGGCACTCTTACTTCCAATAATGCCTCTTTAATTTTCTCAGGATCACATCCAAATTTTAAAGCAACTGCAATTGCTGCTAAAGAATTATAAACACTGAATCTTCCTGGAATACATGTTTTTATTCTCTCATTTCTTGTTCCTAATTTCACTTTAAAATCTACATAAGAATTTGTAATGGTAATATCTTTTGCTAATAAATTGCAATAATTATCAATTCCATAAGTTGTAATTTCACAATTTTTCACTAATTTTGGGACTTTTTGTGCATATACATCATCTGCATTTACAAAACCTGTTTTACACATTTCAAACAATTTGCATTTCGATTCAAAATAATCTTGCATATTAGGATGTTCTTTTGCACTAATATGATCTTCCGAAAAATTAGTAAAAATTCCGATATCAAAATCTGTTCCATATACACGATCTAATTTTAAACTTTGTGAAGATACTTCCATTACAACAACATCACATTTTTCATCTACCATTTTTGCAAATAATCTCTGTAATTCTATACTTTCTGGTGTTGTTCTTTCACTATCACCTAAACTCGCACTTCCTATATAATTTTCGATCGTTCCAATTAATCCTACTTTATGACCTTGTTTTTCTAAAATTCCTTTAATCATAAAAGTAGTCGTTGTTTTTCCTTTGGTACCAGTAACACCAATTACCTTTAATCTTTTCGATGGATGATGATAAAAATTACAAGCAGCTTGTGCCATTGCTTTTCTAATATTTGGCACTACAATTAATGTAATATCATTTGACAAATCTAATTCTTTTAAATTTGTCTCTTCATCTACGACAATCCCTTCTGCACCGTTTTGAATCGCATCTTTTATATATTGCGTTCCATCTACATTAAAACCTTTTATTGCGAAAAAAAGATCTCCTTTTTTTATTTTTCTAGAGTCATTGTCGATTGAATTTATTTCAAGGTCTAAGTTTCCTTTTGCTTTTATCCCTTCTATTCCTATTAGTATCTCTTTTAAATTCATACCTTATTTCCTCCGGTCTAAAATTTTCCGTTTACATTATATAACTAAATCTTTTTTTTGTATAGTTTTTTCTTTATTTTTATTCTTTCTGCTATTTTCTTCGTTTTTATTATATAAACTATAACAAAAACTGGTTGTTTTTTATTTTTAATATTATTTGTTTCTATTTCTTTCTTATTATAAAATTTATTTGTTTTCTTATTTATTATCTTATTCTTATTTCTCGCTTTTTATTCTATTTCCACTGTTACTTTATTTCCAGATCGGATCTTTACTTCTGGCTTTGGTACTTGCTCTATAATAACTTTCTCTTTCGTATTGATCTCATTTTCTAATTCATTTTCTACTTCTTGTTTTATTTCTAATTCTAATCCAATTTCTTTTAATTCTTTTTTTGCTTCTTCTACTGTTTTATTACGTAATTCTGGAACAGTTACTTCTTCCTGGGTTTCTTCCTGCTTATCCTTTTTTAATTCTAAATATGGTAGTACTTCTGATAGAATTTGACTTCCCACTGGTGCTGCAACACCACCTCCTTGGTGTCCTCCTTCTCCTGTTGGATTATATAACGTTATTAAAATAACAACTTCAGGATCAGAAATTGGAGCCACTCCTAAAAAAGAAGTAACATATTTATTCGTATTTACCCCATCTTCTGATGTTCCTGTTTTTCCTCCTACTAAATATCCTTTTACTTGGGCATTTTTTCCAGTCCCTTCTCCTACTACTGATTCCATCATACTTAGCACACTATTTGCTGTCTCCTCTGAAATAATTCTTTTTTCTTTTTTCACTTCTATTTCCTGTACCTCGCCTGTTTCTGGATCTTTTATTGCTTTTACTACTCTTGGTTTTACTTGCATTCCTCCGTTTGCAATGCTAGATACGGCTGTTACCATTTGAAGTGGTGTTACCTCAAATCTTTGTCCAAAACTAATAGTTGCAAGTTCTACCGGTCCCACTTTATTTTCTGCTAAAAAGATTCCTTTTGCCTCTCCTGGTAAGTCAATTCCTGTTTTATCTAAAAAGCCAAATTTTTCTAAATAATCATAATATTTCTCTTTTCCTATTTTTTGACCTAAACCAATAAAAACAGGATTGCAAGAATTCATTAATGCCTGCCTTAAACTTTCTGATCCATGTGGTCTATAGTGTCTCCAACATTTAATTCGTACCCCTGCAATCTCTATACTTCCTGTGCAATTAAACTCTCCTTCTTTATCTGTCTCTGTAATTCCTTCCTCCAAAGCAGCTGAAGCTGTAATTGTTTTAAAAGTAGAACCAGGTTCATAGGTATCTGCAATCGCTCGATTTCTCCAAATTGCTTGTAATTGCTTTGTTTGTTCCTTTGAATCCAATGTATCCCATATTGCTTTTAATTCTTCTGTGTTTGGTTCATATGGTGTATTTAAATTATAATCTGGATACGTAGCCATGGCTAGAATATCTCCATTTTTAGGATTCATAATAACAACATTACCTCCATCGGTACATTTATTATCAATGCAAGCATTTTTTAAATACTTTTCTACAATGGATTGTACTGTCATATCAATGGATAGAATTAAATCCTTTCCATCCTTTGCTGGTACATATTCTTCTTTTGCATTTTCTATTTCTCCACCTTTTGCATCCGTTATTTTTTCTATGGTTCCCATACTACCTTTTAATATGTCATCATATTTTGCTTCAATTCCATCCAGTCCTTGATTATCTGCCCCACAAAAACCAATTACTTGCGCTGCTAAACTATTATATGGATAATATCTCTTTGTATCTTCATCGATATTAATTCCTGTTTCTATTTTATTTTCTTCCATCCAAATTCTAAGTTCATTTGTTTTTTCTTTGTCTACTTTTTTTGCAATTGTTTCAATCGAACTTTTCTTTCTTACCTTTTTTAACGTTTTTTCATAATCTAGTTCGAATAACTCAGATAATTTCTGTGCAACGAATTCTTTTTTTTCTTCCTCGATATTCATAGGATTAATACTAACTGTTTCTACACTACTACTGACTGCTAGCATATTTTCTCCAGTTGCATCATAAATAGTCCCCCTTTTGGGGTTTATTTTTCTATTTAAAACTTGTTGTGCATATGCCATTGCTTGTAATTCCCCACCTTGTACAAATTCAATCCAGGCAATTCGAATTAATAAAAGAGTAAATAGCAAAAAAGCTATCATAATCATCCATTTCATTCTTCTTTTACTTGTAAGATTCGTAGATACCACATATATCACCTCTTTATATGTATATCTATTTTTGCCTATTCTATGCCATTGGACAAAATAAGTAACAAAAAAGATAATACCTAAATTCTGGTATTATCCCCATATATTTTTTATTTCTTCTAATATTTTTTGAAACCAATTTTCTCCGCTTTGTTTTGTAACGTCTTCTGTTCCAGGCTCTACAAAATCTTGTTTTGGTAGACTAATATAAACTTTTTGATCATTTGTTAACTTTTGCATACCAAGCTGATCTTTCGCCGCTTGCTCTACGTTTTGCAAATTTGTACTACTTTCAATGTTTACCTGTAATTGCTCATTTTCTTTTTCTACTAAAGCTAGTTCTTCTTTTAAACTTTTTACTTTTGCAAAATTTTCATTAATTAAAGAGTTTCGATAACTTATGACAAATAATACTGCAAATGTTGCTAAAAGTAATAATACTATTCTTTGTCTTCTTTTTCTCTGAAGGTTTTCTTGCTTTTTTTGCTCTTCTTGTTTCTTGATTTGATCATTCTTTTGCACATTTACTTTTTGTCTTTTTTTCTTTTTCGGTTCATATTCTGGTTCTAATTTTCTTGGACTTGTTTCATATTGATATCTTGCCATAAGTATCTCACCTCCTTATTTTCTTTCGAATATTCTCAATTTTGCACTTTTACTTCTTGTATTTTCTTCTTGCTCTTCTTTGGTTGCTATGATTGGTTTTTTATTAACAATCTTTCCGGAAAGACATCGCTCCACAAACACAATACGGTAAATCTTTTGGACAAGTACATCTACCTTCTGCTTCTATATATGCTTGTTTTACTGCTCTATCTTCTAAAGAATGAAAAGTTATGATACATAGTCTTCCTTCCGGTTTTAAACATTGAATTGATTTCCTAACTGTTTCTGTTAATGGTCTAATTTCATCATTTACTTCAATTCGTATTGCTTGAAATGTCCTTTTCGCTGGATGTCCATCCTTTTGCTTTGCTTTTGGAATTGATTTTTCTATGATTTCTACCAATTCTTTTGTCGTTTTTATCGTTTTTCTTTTTCTTTGCTCAATAATATTTCTAACAATATTTTTAGCAAATCTTTCTTCTCCATAATCATATAAAATTTTAATCAGTTTTTCTTCACTATACTCATTGACTACTAGCTTTGCGGTTAGCTCTTGAGATTGATCCATTCTCATATCTAGATCGTTTTCTCCTAAATAACTAAAACCACGATTTCTTTCATCTAATTGATAAGAAGAAACTCCTAAATCAAGTAAAATTCCGTCTACTTTCTCTATTTGATTTGCTTTTAATATTTCTTCTATGTCATCATGATTCCCATGAATATATCTTACATTATGGTACTTTTTTAATCGTTCTCTTGCTGCTTTTAATGCATCTTGATCTCGATCGATTCCGATTAATAATCCATTTTCGGATAGCTTTTCTAGAATTTTTTCACTATGACCAGCACCTCCGAAGTGTTCCATCTACATAAATACCATCTTGTTTTATATTTAATCCTTCAATACATTCTTCTAACAATACTGATCTATGTTTAAATTCCACTTTCGCACCTCGTCGCTATTTTTTTATAAATAGCGCAAACAGTTGGTAGTTAAAACACCCCAACTGTTAGTGCTATTTTTCTTTTATCTTTTGTGCTTTTTTCATCTTTTGTATTCCTTTACCCTACTCTTTTCTTTTGTGTTATTTTGTAATAACAACTTCTTTTGTTTCGTTTTTATTTTATCTTATGTAAAGTTTTTACTTATTATTTTCTTTCGTTTTTATTTCATCTGCTTTTGTAAATTACAATCTTTTGTTTTTTATACTTAAAACTTTTATCTTTTGTGTGCTTTATCTTTTGTATAGCCCTCTTTATTTGTTTCGTACTCGTCTTTTGTACAAACTTTTTTCTTTCGTAATTTAAATTCTTTTGTACTTTTTTCTTTTTTCTTTTGTAAATTTATATAATCCTTTTTCAAGGTTATATACCAAGCATTGTCATATTTTCTGCTATTGCATCTGCTGAAATATTTTCTTCACTATTATAGGTTGTCCATTTTTCTTTGTTCCAAATTTCAATTCTAGTACCAATTCCTATAATAACAACTTCTTTTTCTAAATTTGCAGCAGTTCTTAGATTACTAGAGATTAAAAATCTTCCTTGTTTATCAATTTCGCATTCCATTGCTCCTGATAAAAAGAATCTTACAAAATCTCTGGCATTTTTATTAGTAAGTGGAAGTGTTTTTAATTTTGTTTCGAAGTTTTCCCATTCGGTTTGTGAAAATCCAAATAAGCACCCATCCAAACCTTTTGTAATAATGAATTTTTCTCCCATGTCTTCTCTTAGTTTGGCCGGCATAATTAATCTTCCTTTTGTGTCTAAGGAGTGCTCGTATTCACCGAATTAACACTTCGTTTCACCTCGATTCATTTTTGTACCACTTTTTACCACTTCTCTCCACTTCGATTAAATTTTAATACAACAATTTATAAAATGCAAGTACTTTTCAGATTTTTTTTATTTTTTTATTTTAATTGAATTCTAATTCATAACTTGTTCATCGTTTTTTTGTCTTCTATTCATTTTTAAAAAATAATTTTTTTGCTTTTTCTCTATTATAAGATTTTGCTCTCAATTTCTTATGAATATCTGCCTATTGGATTTTTTTATTTTGTACGATATAATAAGTATGGTGATGAAATTGAAAATCATAAAAAGAGTTTTATTATTTTTCTTTTTGATTATTTTTTTAGGAGGCTCTACTATCATTGGAATTGGCTACTCCATTTATACAAAAGCGCTAAAAGAAACTCCTTTAACAATGAAAATAGAACAAATTCAATCAGATGAAAATTATACAAAAATAGAAGATTTACCAAAGTACTATAAAGATGCTGTGGTTTCAGTAGAAGATCGTAGATTTTATGATCATGGTGCAATCGATATTCGTTCCATCTTAAGAGCAATTGTGACAAATATAAGAAAAATGGAACTTGCCGAAGGTGGCAGTACAATTACCCAACAGCTTGCTAAAAATTTATATTTTATTGAAGAAAAAGCTGTTTTTCGAAAAGTAGCAGAAATTTTCATGGCTCATTTAATTGAACAAAACTATTCAAAAGATGAAATTTTAGAACTTTATACAAACACTTGTTATTTTGGAGATGGTTATTATGGAATTAAAGAGGCTTCCTTAGGTTATTTGCAAAAGCTTCCTAGTGAAATGAATTTAGACGAGTCTACTCTTCTTGCTGGAGTTCCTAATGCTCCTAGCGCTTATGCTCCAAGTAAAAATCCGGAACTTGCAAGAGAAAGACAAGAACATGTTTTAGAATCTATGGTAACAAATCACTATATTTCTCAAGAAGAAGCAGATCAAATTACTCCATAATTTTTAATGATATTGTTTTTCAAAATACAATTAATATATTTTGTATAAGAAAATCTTTTCAATTTTCTTATACAAAAAAAGGAACACGTAAAGCTTAAACGTGTTCCTTTTTTGTTTTCCTCATCTTCTTTTCTTCCGATTTTGGTATTTTTCTTTCACTTTAAAACAAAATTTACTTTCATTTTTTTGCTAGAAAAGATATTCTTTCTTGCAATCACACTATTCCGCCAATAAACTTGTTTCGAACTTCTGGAAAGGTATTTGACTAAAAAACTCTTGTAAAATTTCATTTTGTGGTGTAATACGCTTTGTAGTTCCATCTTTTAATTCAATCTGATAATAATATCCAACTTCATCTGAATCAAAAATTTCTGAAGTAACCGGTCCTGTTGAATTGGTGTCAAAGTAATAGCTTCTACTTGTTTCTTGTTCTTCTTCATACCCTTCTACATATTCTACTACACCTTTTACTCTAATATTTTTTTCTAAATTATAACTTTCTGTTTTCTTAGATTCATCTGCTGGGTCTATTACTACTTTTCTATTATTGTATACATATACCGTATTATCATAACCTTCATTAAATCCTGTTACTGTTATTTTCATAACCCATCCATCACTTACATCCTGTGTAGTAAATTGATAAATCATATATCCAATTTCTACAATTAAAATAATTGCAAATAAAATAATAATTGGTTTTTTAATTTGTCTTTTCGATCTTAATAATAAAACTCCTATTAAAATCGTTAATAAAAAAATAATTACAATGATCATCTTTTGCACTCTCCTATTTCTTTTTTTGATTATAGAAATATCTTTTTATGTAAGAACTTCTATAAATTTTGACGTATTTTTGAATTCAATTGCTAACATTTTTAATTGAATTTCGAACTTCTAAATTATCATTATGATTATACCATAAGAAATTATTTTTTGTTATTTTTTTATATTTTTTTTATATTTTTTTAATATCTTAAAAATTATTACCATTTATCGTTTTGAAAATAGTACACAAAAAGTTTAATATATACGATTGATACACTCTTTAAACCAGCTATGAATGGTAATAAAATAATGATGAAAAAGTAAGTTTCGAATCCTTTACTATTTTTTTCTCATACGATATAATGATAAAAATTTTTTTATTGGGGATGTGATAAGTTGTGATAAAGTTAGTAGCTAGTGATTTAGATGGAACTCTTTTCGATTCAAATCATTTCATTTCTCAAAAAAATTTAAATGCTATTTCCGACTTAAATCATTCTCAACTTAATTTTGCCATTTGCACAGGAAAAACCTATTCTATGATTAAGCATACCTGTGATAAATTAAATGCTTCCTATGGAATTTTTGGCAATGGTAATCAAATTGTCGATTTGAAATCCGGCACTGAGATTTATAAAAAATTATTAGATGATCAAGATGCTTTATTTTGTATTCAATTTGCTAAAAAAGAACATCTTCATATCCATCTGTATACAGAAAATGAAGTCATTTCAGAAAGTCTACAATACTTAGATCTTCGAAATTATAAATTACATCGTTCTTCTAATTCAGAACTTTCTTTTAAAATTGTGGATTCTGTTGAAGATTATATTTCTCAAAATCAACCTCATATTTTCAAATTAGTTATTTCCAAACAAGGTAATTTAAACTCTTTAAAAGAGGTATTATCTTCTAATTCAAATCTCAATATCCAGCTTGTTCGAAAATATGATAAATATAAAGATTTTGTCATTAATAAAGAATATGAATATCTAGACATTATGCCAAAAGGAATTAATAAAAATCATGCTCTAACCATTTTAGAGAACTATTTAAACGTTACGAAAGATGAGGTTATGGCAATTGGTGATAATCTGAATGATATTGAAATGATACAAAATTCTGGAATTGGAATTGCTGTTGCAAATGCATATGAAGAAGTAAAAAAGGTAGCAGATTATACTACCTCTGTTTCTGCTCAGCACGGCGGATTCGCTGAAGCTGTTTATAAATTTATTCCTTTTAAATAATTTTTTCTTTCGAAATAGAAAGTAGGAATCGGTTCTCTTTTATGTTCTGATTTCCTATATTTTTCTTCTATTTTTTTCATAGCATCTGGATCTGTTTTTCCAGAATTAATATATTCTGTAATTTGTTTATAGGTAACTCCTAGCTTTTCTTCATCTGTTTTCTCTCCTAATCCATCATTTGGTGCCTTGTGAATAACCTCTGATGGAATTCCTAACATTTCCCCAATCTTTACAACTTCTTCTACTGTAAAATTAGCAATTGGATTTAAATCCGAGCTACTGTCTCCCCATTTCGTAGTATAACCCACCATAATTTCGCATAAATTTCCAGTTCCCATTACTAAATAATTTAATGTTTGAGCAATTGCATATAAAGTTGTCATTCTCAATCTAGGTTTTATATTAATTTTACTTTCTTCTGTTAATTTTTCTCCCCTATTTAATTCTCTTTCTAAAGAATCATATGTTTTGCTTAAATCTATTTCCATTGTTTTTATTTTTAAACTTTCTGCTACCTTTATTGCATCTTTTCTATCTTGATAATTCGAATGGCATGGCATAATAACTGCTAATACCTTGTCACTTCCTAAGGCATTCTTTGCCAATCCTAATACAGTAGCACTATCTTTTCCCCCACTATCTCCAATTACTACCCCTTTTGCTCCTGTTTCTTCTACTTTTTTTCTAATCCACTGAATTGCTTGTTGCATTTTTTGTTGTAACTCTTCCTCTTTCATCTTTTATTGCTCCTTTTCAAGAAATAATTTATTTTCTCTAATATATTGTTCTACTTCATTTGGTAATAAATATTTAATGCTTTTCCCTCTTCGAACTAAATCCCTTACTAAGCTAGAACTTAAATTTAATCGAATCGGCTGTTCTACCTTTGTAAATGAATTTTTATATTGTTCTAAAAACGGATCTTGCTTTATTATTTCTTCCATATGATCCTGATCTCTCTCTAATACAAAAATACGATACTCATTTACTAAACTTTCTGCCTCTTTCCACGTAGATAACTCTTTTAAGTTATCGGTTCCTATCATAAAACAAATTTTATACATTGGATATTCTTTTTGAAACATTCTTAATGTTTCAATTGTATATAACGGTCTTGCTTGCTTTAGCTCAATATCAGATACAAAAAAATGGCTATTTTTATCACATACCATTTTTAACATTTCAAATCGATATTGATTTGGTAATAGATCTCGTTTATGATATTTACTATTTACTGGCACAAAAATTATTTTTTCAACATCTTTATATTCATCAATCATTTGCTCTGCTAATAAAAAGTGTGAATTTAACGGAGGATTGAATGATCCTCCAAATATAACAATTTTATTTTCTTCCATGAATATCCCTCTCTTTTACTATTCTATAAGAAAAGTGGCTTCGCCACATGTACAGATTACTTCGTAATCGCACAGACTAAGGTAACTTAACCTTGTTGCTCCAGAAATTTCTTTCGAAATTTCCTATGCAATAAAAAAAGCGAAATTCCTTTAAAGTGACTGTCAAAAACGTACACTTCTAGAAAAATCGCTTTTTATAATTTACTCCTCTTCCTTTTCTTCGTTTTTTACAAATACAGTACTTGTTGGATATGCAATTTTTACATTTTCATGTTCTAATATTTCCATAATATTTCCATTAATTTTTTCCTTTGCATTTAAGTAGGTATCGTAATCCACAGAATTTGTAAAAACATAAATCATAATATTAATTCCGTCTGGCTTGATCGTATCAAATTTTACATAAGTATCTTCATTTATTACATTTGGATGATTAATTAGCATAAAGTATATTTTACTTGTTACTCTTTTTACCACTTCCATTGGAGTATCTAGATCTAATTTTATGTCTAATTTATATTTTCTTTTTTCCATCTTACTCCAATTGATGATTGATTCATTCGAAAGTACTCCATTTGGAATATTAACTAATGAATTATCCCATGTACGAATACGTGTGCTACGAAATGTAATATCTTCTACAATTCCTTCAAAACTTGCTGTTTGCACCCAATCTCCTACCACAAATGGCTTATCTACAATTAGCATAAATCCACCAAATAAGTTTTTTGCCGTATCTTGTGCTGCTAGTGTTATAATAACACCTCCAACTCCAAATCCAGCTAAAATACCATTAATATTAAATCCTAACCTCATGATTACTAACAAAACAGCTACAATGTATATAATTACTCGTATTAATTTATAAAAAAAGCTTAATCGATTATCATCCACATCCATTTTTAATTTTGCTTGAATTTTCTTTAATGTTTCAGAATCGGTTGTAAACATATTTCCAAAACCATTTGCAACTAATAAAATCACTATACTTTGAAAGATTTTATCAATCCACCCTACTACAACTTCTGGAAAACTTAATACTTTTGTTGCTAAATAAACTCCAAGCACTGTAAAAAAGATTTTTAATGGCCTATAAAAAGCTTTTTCTTTTATCTTCTCTTTCTCTTTTATTTTAATTTTAAATATCTTTACAATAATATAGGCTAGCGTTGAACTAATTAAATAAAAAAATATAACAATACCAATTGCAATTAAAAAATTTATAATCTGTTTTAAATCGATATTTTTTATCCATTCTAGTATTTGGTTCATTTGGTCCATATTTTCTTCTCCTTATTTTATTTTATAAGAAACTTAGGCCTTGTTGCTCCAGAAATTTATATCGAAGTTTCCTATATAATAAGAATTATATCATATTATTCCAAATAACAATATCTCTTTCAAAGTTTTTTTTAATTGCTTCTAAATTTACTTTTTATCAATATGAAACGGAAAAGGAAGAGCTAGTTTAAGCTCTTCCTTTCTGACAGACAAAAGATAAAATTTCACTATTAAATTTTTAACGCAATTACACCACAAGGTGCTAATTTATCTTTTGTACTGTTATTGATATTATATACTACTTCTGCTTCTTTATATCTTTCCGGTACAGTAAGCGTTACCTCATGATCCGTTCGATTCGCGGCAAACCAAATTCCTTCTACGTCGTCTTCATCAAACCTCTCAAATGCAAAATATTCTGGCGTTATTTGATAGTTATCCGTTTCCGCTTGTTTCAAAAAAGGATATTTCTCACGAATCATACCGAACTCTTGGAAGAAAGAAATCAATTCCTGCTCTTCTTCCACCTTATCCCATGGAAAAGATCCTCGGTTGACTAAATTTCCTAATCCTTCTTGGCCAACTTCATCTCCTAAAAAAATGCAAAAGTTTCCTGGAAGGAAAGCCAGTGTTGCAACATAAGGCTTTAACTTCATCTTTGCAGCTTCTCTCTCTTCTTGCGTAAGCTTATGTCTTTTTACCTCATCGCTTATATTGCTATACGGTAAATCCCATCCCCACTCTTTATCTTGTACAAAATCATCACAACCAAACAATTCGATTAATCTTGACATATCATGAGTGGAAGTGAAATTCATCAAAGAATGAAGTGTCTCACTTGGATATTCTGTTAGAACTTGTTTTAAACAATCTTCTAGCTTCGGTATATCATTATATTTAAAATAACGAAAAACACCATCTACTAAAAAATAATTCATAACAGAATGCATTGTAAAACCATTACCAACATAAGATCTTCCTTGACGCATTGGGTTTTTCCAAACCTCTCCCATTAAGAAGAAATCTTCCTTGTTTCGTGCACATGCTCCATTAATTCCTTCTATGAAAGGATCGGTTAACTCATCTGCGACATCCAATCTTAGACCATCAATTCCCCATGAGAACATTTCATCAATCGTTCCTTCTGGTCCATAAATATATTGTTGCCATTCTTCAGAATTACCATCACATTCTGGAGTATTTAAGTGACCCCACCAAAAGCAATATTCTCCTTTTTCATTTTTCTTGTAAAATGCATAATATGGAGATTCTTTACTCTGATAAGCTCCAACTTCTTCGAAAGTACCATATTGGTTGAAATATTTACTATCATTTCCCGTATGATTAAACACTCCATCCAAAATAATGTGAATTCCTCTTTTATGTGCTTCTTTACAAAGATGTCTCATATCCTCTTTTGTTCCCTTATAGGGATCGATTTCTCTATAATCGCTGGTATCATACCCATGGTTAGACTGAGCAAAATTAATTGGATTCAAATACAATAGTGTGATACCTAAAGATTGAATATAATCCAATTTTTGTTCCAATCCTTTTAAATTTCCCAAATAAAAATCTACATTCCAAAATCCATCTTTATTTGGTCCAAGTACTGGCGGTTCATTCCAGCTTTCGTGGATGGTACGGTGACTCATTTTTTCTGGTAGCTTCGCATCCTGTTTTCTTCTGTGTTCTCCTTTTTCTGCCTCTCTTTCACTATCCCAAAATCGGTCAACTATAATTTGCCCCATGATAACTCCTTTTGCATAATCCGGAGCCTTTAAGCATGGAGTAATATCCCAACATTCTCTTTGAGATATTTGATTTGGTCCTGTCCTTTTATTCTTTTTATAATAAAAGAACTGGCCATTTGCTTCATAGGAAAAGTAGATATAATAGGTCTGTCTTTTTTGTAGAGTGATATTGGTTTTAAAATATGCAAATGTATCATCTTTCTCTAGATAATCCATTTTTTGCACTCTTCTTACCCCTCCTTGTTTATCTCCCAGTGAAATTTTTACTCTTTCGATCCATCCAAATCGCATTGCAATCTGAAGGATAACCACGTACTCTATTTCAAATTCGTTTTCTCTTACTTGTTCCATTTTAAATCGTATGTCTTTTTTTCCGTGTTCTATCATATTGATCTCCTTTCTTAATTAAAAAAGAATTCTTCCCTTCAAAAACACCACTTTTCCTAGTTTATACTTTATTATGAATTTTTTCATTTGTCAATGCGTTCTTTATGCCAAAAAACGATATAAAACTAAAAGAATTACTCTCTAAGTTTTATATCGTCCTTTTACTTATTTATTTTTTGTTTCTTATTTTAATGCTTTTTTTGCTAATTCAAATCTTTTCTCTATCTTTTCTTTTCCTAATATTTGCATAATCTCATACATATCTGGAGTATTCGTTCTTCCCGTTAGCGCCACACGAAGTACTGTACTTACATCTCCCACATGTCCTGGATAAGCATCTGGATTTGCTTTATATTCTTTCACTTCTTTTGCATACCCTAAACTTCCTGCCAATTCTTTGATTCGATCAAACCAAGTTTGTTTATCATCTTCTGGATGATAATATTCTTTCATATAGGCATCCAAAATTTCTTTTACCTTATCTGAAGTAGAAATTGTTTGATAAGGATACTCATGTTTTTTGGCTTCGAAAAGAGATTCATACATATATTCTGTTTCTTGCAAAACATCAGACCATTTTGCAATATCTTTACGAGGTTTTTTATTTCCTCTTTCAATATTAAATACACGTATACTATATTCTTTGTTTTCTTCCAATAATTTTCTAAGTGTTTCATCATATTTACATGCCCATTGATAGCTTTCCTCATATACTTTTTCTGCTGTATATTTTGAGATAATCGTTTTTGATATATCTAAGATTTTTACCATATCAAATAAAGCTCCACTTACACTCATCTTGTTTATTTGAAGATCAAATTCATCTACTGATTTATCTGGATTTGCTCTTCTCCAACTTTCAAAGTTTGAATTTGCAATATTATATAAATATTCAACAACTGCCTCTTTTGGAATTCCCAATTCAGTGTAATAACTAACTGCTGCTTCTGGATCTTTACGTTTGCTTAACTTTCTTTTATTTCCACCATCTTCTTTCATAATTGGTGCAATATGAGCATATTTAGGGGCTTTAAAACCTAACATAGAAAATAATTGTAAGTGTAAAGGTATGGAGGATAACCATTCATCTCCACGAATAACTAATGTTGTTTTCATTAAATGATCATCTACTGCATGAGCAAAGTGATAAGTTGGAAGTCCATCTGCTTTAATAATAACAATATCTTGATCATTTTCTGGAAAATCCACATTTCCCTTAATTACATCATGATGTTTTATTTTTCGATCTTCTCTTCCTGGTGATTTTAAACGAACAATATATGGTTTTCCTTCTTTTATTTTTTGTACCATTTCTTCAACAGTTAAATTTCTACATTTTGCCCATACTCCATAATACCCTGGACGAATTTTGGCTGTTTCTTGTTTTGTTCTCATCTCTTCTAGATCTTCTGGAGTACAAAAACAAGGATATGCTTTTCCCTGCTCGATTAAATATTTAGCATAAGCTTGATAAATATCTTTTCTTAATGATTGTTTATATGGTCCATAACTTCCTTTTTCAGAATTTTCTCCTGTCATTCCTTCATCTGCTTCTAATCCAAAGTCTTTTAGAGAAGTTACAATTTCTGTTACTCCATTTTCTACTTCTCTTTTTTGATCCGTATCTTCAATTCTTAAAAAGAAAAGTCCTTTCGTTTGTTTTGCTACTTTTTGTGCAATTACTACTTGATACAAAGAACCTAAATGAACAAATCCTGTTGGACTTGGTGCAAAACGTGTTACTACCGCACCTTCTGGTAAGTTTCTTTCTGGATATTGTTTCTCGTATTCTTCAATTGGTTTTGCATTTGGAAAAATTAAATCAGCTAATTCTTTATAATCCATATTTTCTCCCTCTTTTCTTAAAACATGTCCCTATTATAGCAGAAATTCTTTGAAATAACAATTCATTTCGCATATTTCAATGAAAAAGAATATATTCTTTTATCCGAAAGTTATTTGGTAGTGAATTTCTTTATTATCAACAAATACAAAATACCAAGCCTTTAAAAGCTTGGTATTTTAGCATTTTTATTATATTTCCATAATAATCGGTAAAATCATTGGATTTCTCTTTGTTTTTTGGAAAATATAATCTTTTAAATTATCTCTTAAATTTGATTTAATTGTTGACCAATCTGTAATGTGTTTTTCTTCACATTTTGCAATTTCATTTTTAATTACACTTTTTACTTCATCCATTAGATTTTCTGATTCTCTTACATAAACGAATCCTCTTGAAATAACATCTGGTCCTGCAATAATCGTTCCGCTATTCGAATCCATTGTCATAACAATAATAATTAATCCATCTTGTGATAAATGTTGGCGATCACGAAGTACAATATTTCCAACATCTCCGATTCCCAAACCATCTACTAAAATTCTTCCAGATGGTACTGTTCCTGTTAATTTTCCTTCTTTCTCATTCAACTCTAATATTCTTCCATTTGTCATCATAAAGATATGATCTTTATCAATTCCCATTTCTTTTGCAGTTTCACTATGAGCCATTAATTGTCTGTATTCCCCATGTACTGGTATAAAATATTTTGGTTTTACTAATGCTAACATTAATTTTTGTTCTTCTTGACAAGCATGGCCTGAAACGTGAATATCTGCTAAAGCACTATATACAACTTCTGCTCCAATTTGCATTAGATCATCAATTACTTTTGATACTAATTTTTCATTTCCTGGAATTGGGTTAGCTGAAATGATAATTAAATCATTTGGAGTAATTTCTACTTTTCGATGCTCTCCTGCTGCCATTCTAGTTAAAGCAGACATTGTTTCTCCTTGGCTTCCTGTTGTAATAATCACTAATTGTTCATCTGTATAATTTTTGATCATATCAATATCAATAAATACATTATCCGGTGCTTTTATATAATCCAATTCTCTTGCTGTATTAATCATGTTAATCATACTTCTTCCACAAACAGCAATTTTTCTTTTATGACGAACAGCAGAATTTACAATTTGCTGTACTCGATGAACATTGGATGCAAATGTTGCAACTACAATTCTTTTCGTACAATTTTGGAATAATCTCTCAAATACATCTCCTACTGTTTTTTCAGACATAGTATAACCTTTTCTTTCTGCATTTGTACTGTCTGACATTAACGCTAATACACCATTATTTCCGATTTCTGCCAAACGATTAAAATCCATTAATTGTCCATCAATTGGCGTATAGTCAATTTTAAAGTCTCCTGTATGCACAATTGTTCCTGCTTTTGTTGTAATTGCAAGTGCAACAGAATCTGGAATACTATGAGAACTACGAATGAATTCTACACGGAATTTTCCAAGTGTAATTGTTTGTCCTTGTTTTACTTCTACCAACTTCGTAGAACGTAATAATTTATGTTCTTCTAATTTATTTTTTATTAACCCACAGGTTAGTCTTGTTGCATAAATTGGGATATTTATTTGTTTTAAAAAATATGGAATCGATCCAATATGATCTTCATGCCCATGAGTAATTACCATTCCTTTTATTTTTTCTTTATTTCGTTCTAGATAAGTAACATCTGGGATTACTAAGTCTACCCCTAACATTTCATCTTCCGGAAAAGCAATTCCACAATCTACAATAATCATTTCATTGTCATATTCAAAAACAGTAATATTTTTACCTACTTCGTGTAATCCTCCAAGTGGGATAATTTTAATTGTTTCTGGTTTAAAATCAAATCCCTTTTTCTTATCTGCTTTTCCTTTTTGCATTTTTCGATTTGTATTTTTATGATTTTCTACTATTTCTACTGTTTTTTCATTTCCATTATTTACGACTTCTTCTTTATTTTGAATTTCTTTTTCCACATTCTTTTTTTCTACATTTTTATAATTTTTCTTTCTTCCTCTTGTTTTTTTCTTTCCTTCTGCTTTTCCATTTACAGCAGTTTTTATTTCTTCTGTCATAATTTCACTCCTTTTCTTTCTATTTTTAACTCTATGCAAAAAAATAAATTAGCTCAAATAATATTTGAAACTAATTGATCCTTCTTTAAATTTCTTTACAAGAAAAGCAGCTCTGCCACCCTTACTTTTCCTTCCATCCTTACTATTTAAGAATGAATTCTTTTAAACAGCACGATTATTGTATTTTTAGATCATAAAATATCTCTTTCTCATAAATATCTAAAAATACAAAATGAAATATTTATTTCTCATCTTAAAATATACGCTTTCATTCATATTTTAAATCTTCTCTTATTATTTTCATTTTTTAAATCGTAACTTATTTTCTATGCACCTTTTCCGTTCTCTTCTCTTTTTTATACATAGATTTTAAAATTTAATTTCCGAATCAATCTCTTAATTATTATCTGTATTTATTTATTTTTTCATACATAAAACTAAAATCTCATTCTTTTTATCCCTCTTGGATAACAACTGTGATCTATTATACTACACATTTTTCCATTTGTCAAACTTCTATCATTAGAACCATTGTTTGCATTTTTATCTATTTTGTGCTATAATATATATATTTAAACAAAGTTGAATAAGGGGTTTACGAAAGGAGACTACTACTATGAAAAAAAGAACAACTAAAAAAGAAGCTTGGTGCAACCGGATGATTATTTTAACTGTAAGTTTATTCATTATTTGGCTTTCTTTTCAGTTTTTCTCAGCAGCTTTTGATTTAGCGTCAAATAGAGATGCTATTAAATATTTGAATCAATATGCAAACTGGGATTTAACTGACCATCAGCTGTATGACCAGTATGAAGAGAACATCGAAAACATCTCCCGTAGTTCCGACATCGGACAATGGATGGTGGAATCTGGTTCCACTTATACAGGACAAATCGTTCGATTTGCTGTACTCGCTGGATTTGTTGTTGTAGATTTCTTCGCAATCTATCTAATTGCTAGCCTTATAAAAATGATCATTCTCGACTGTCTTCATCATCTCTTTGGAGGAAAGCTCGCACAGTCCAAAATGGATTTCCGAATTTCTATCAAAGAAATTTCAAGACAGCGCCGGAAAGCAAAATTCAAAAGAAATTCCAAGCATCTTACAAACAACCGCAGGGCTTCCTAAGCCCTGCGGCTTCCCTTTGTGTTTATTTCATCCTTTTATTTTCTTCTTTCTTTGTGATTATTATAATATAGCTTCTATTTCATAAATTTTTCCATCATCCATTAACTTTACTTGCGTTTCTTCTCTTTCCATTCCATTTATTCTTAGTCTGGCAATTCCCGTATTTTTCTTTTCCGGATTTTTTATAGTAATTTTATACTTTGTTTTCCCATATTGGTATGAAATTTTGTACTCCTCCCATTCCTTCGGAATACATGGTTCTATTCTTAAAAATCCATTTTTTACTTTTAATCCTAAAATATATTCTATCCCTGCCAAATAAAGCCAACTACTTGAACCGGTATACCATGTCCAACCTCCACGACCAGCTAAATTTTGAGCTCCATATACATCCGCTGCAACTACATACGGCTCTACTTTATATTTCTGTGCCGCTTCTTTCGTTCTTGCATGTTCAATTGGATTAATCATTTTAAAGAATTCAAATGCTTTTTCTCCAAATCCTAGCATGGCTTCTGCAATAATTGCCCAAATTGCTCCATGGGTATATTGTCCTCCATTTTCTCTTACCCCTGGCAGATAAGACTTTATATATCCTGGTTTTAGTTTTCCTTTATCAAATGGTGGATCTAATAGTTTTATAATTCCGTTTTCTTTATCTACTAAATGATTTTCTAAACTTTCCATAGAAATATATTTTTTATCATTATCTCCTGCTCCGGAAATAACGGACCAACTTTGAGCAATACTATCAATTCTACATTCTTCGTTTTCTATACTACCTAAAATTTGTCCATCATCCATAAATGCCCTTTTAAACCATCTTCCATCCCAAGCATTTTTGTTTAAAGCTTTTTTCAAGTTTTGAATAATTTCCTCATAGGTATTTGCTCTTTCTTCTTCCCCTTTTTCCTTTATGATTGGGATAAAATCTTTTAGTATTTTATATAAGAAAAATCCAAGCCATACACTTTCTCCTTTTCCTTTTGGTCCTACATTGCTTAAACCATCATTCCAATCTCCAGATCCAATTTTAGGAAGTCCATTCTCTCCAAATTTCAAAGATCTTTCAATTGCTTTGATACAATGCTCATAAATGTTTCCTTTCTGGTCTGTTTCTAAAAATAAATCATATTTTTCAATTTGATTTTCTTCCAGTAAGTTACCTTTCAAATAGTTGGTTTCAATTTCTAAAATTTGCTTATCTCCTGTTGTTTTAATATATTCTTCTACCAAATATACTAACCATAGTAAATCATCTGAAAATTTAGTACGTATTCCTCTTTTGGTTTCTGGATGCCACCAATGTTCTACATCTCCTTCTATAAATTGATGTTTACTTTGCTCTATAATCTGCTCTTTCATAAACGTTGGATCCATATATTTTAGTCCTAAAGTATCTTGCAGTTGATCTCGGTAGCCAATTGCTCCTCCAGATTGATAGTATCCTGTTCTTCCATATAATCTTGATACAATGATTTGATAAATAAGCCATCCATTTAATAATATATGAAATGATTCTAATGGTGTTTCTACCTGTACTCGACTTATTCTATCCTGCCAATATTTTTTCACATTTAAAAGTTCTTGCTTACAATTTGACAAGTTCGAATATTGATAAGCAATATTTTTCATATCTAATAAGTTTTCCTCTTCTCCTAAACAAATTGAAAATTCTTTTCTTTCATATGGTTCTAATTCCATTTCAAATTCAATTGCAATACAAGAATCTTGCCCTAATCCGTCTTCACAATCCAAAGACACTTTATGAATTCCTACAGGATTTTGCAAACCCGAATTTCCTAGAAAGAATTTCTTATTTCCTGTATAAGAATGAATTTCTTCACTACATGTAATATAAACTTTCCTTTGTTTTGGATCATCTGTATATAAGTTTTGTGCGTAAACAATATTATTTTCTTTTTTTACCTGTATATTTCCATTGGTTTTTAATTCATCTTCTCCTAGCACAGCCTTCACATAATAGAATATTTTCAGTTTTTTCTTCTTAGGAAGCGTATTTTTTAAAGTAACCTTATTTATTTTTATCTTTTCTTCTCTAGGAACAAAAATTTCTGCTTGTTGTATGATTCCTAAAGAAGTATGCTCATATTTGGCATACCCAAAACCATAAGTAATATAATAATCACTTTTATCTGGCATTGGTCTACTTCCTAAAGACCATGCTTTTCCATTTTCTAAATCTTTTAAATAAATAATTTCAGATGGTATGTCAAAACATGGATTATTGTTCCAGGCAGAAATTCGATTTAGTCTACTATTATCAGACCAAGTATATCCTCCCATTCCTTCTGTTAATACCGTTCCGAAATGTTTATTTGCAAGAATATGACTCCATACAGTTGGAAGTTTAGAATCCTCATTTACTTTTATTACATATTCTTTTCCCTCATTAAAAAAAGCACCATATTCATTATAATATTGGATTGGTTTACTAGTTTGAATTTGGTCAAGTTCATTTCCTCTTATCATTTCTTCTTCTAAAACAATCTGTTTTGCTTCAATATTTCCTATATTTTTTATACTATTTTTGTAGTTTTCTTGCATTTGTTCTAATTGAGATTTTAAATTTCCCCAATGTGCATCTATTTTTAAATTGCTCCTATATTCTAATATTTCTTTATCTTCTTTACTTAATTCATATTCATTTAGTACAAAAATTCCTGCTTTTCTATTTTTTAAATAAGATAAATGCCTATTTAAAATTGCATTTTCGATTGCTTCTTTTACATATTGCTCATAACTATATTTTTCTTGATTTAAAATTACAAGTTCAATCTCTATATTTTTAATTTTTAAATACTCATAAATTTTTAGTAATTCTTCTATCACATAAATATCATTTGCATCCCTTATTTTCACTAACAAAATTGGATCATCTCCGGAAATTCCAAATTTCCATAGTTCCTCTTGCTTATATTTTCTTTTTGCATAAGAAGAGATATATAATTTTTTCATTGGATTTTGTTTGATTAAATAAGAAAGAATTTCTTGCGATGCTTCTATTTCTTTTCCACTTAATTCTAAATATCTTGCCTCTTCAATACTTTTGGCTTTTACTAATTCAAATGTCTTTTTGATTTTTTCTTCACTACTATATTTTTGGATTAATGGAATAATTTCTTCTTCCTTATTCCCCGCTACTAAAATAAGTTGAAAAGAAATTTTATCATTTGGTTTAATTCTTACTGTTCTTTTCATTGCAACTGCAGGTTCTGTTACTAATCCCATACTTTTTGAAAAAGTATTCGAATGTTCTACTTTTTGTGGTAGTCCTAAATTACTTCTTCCATAAAATTTTTCTCGATCAATTTCATATTCCAATTCTCCAATTGTTTCATTTTCTGTATATAAATTTACTCCTAAAAATAGATTCTCTCCACTTTCTTCTCTTGGCCTTCTTTCTATAATGATACTATTTGTCTCTTCCTCTCGATGGTAACGTAAAAATAAATTATTAAAAGCCATATGAGAAACATCTTGTGCTTGTGTAGACAAAACTGGTTCAAAATATCCTGTTATTTCTAATAAAGCTTCATTGTTTCCATGATTCTCTATTTCTAAATTCCTAATTTCAACTGGTTCGTTTGAAGCAACTGTAATTTTCGTTCTTGTTTCGAGATCTCCGTCCATTCGATCAATTTTAATTGAATCTGATGAAAAATATACTTTATATTGATCCGGTTTCGGAAGATAACTCATATGGTTAGAAGTCCAAATTCGTTTGGATTGAACATCTTTAATATAAAAGAAAATACCTTGATCTAAATCTGCGGTTTCTTTATAACGATTAATATAATAATTCTTATATTTACTATAGCTTTCTCCTTTTTGATTGCAAACAATAGTATAATTTTCATTTGCAATGACACAGGATTGATCTGAATGTTCATCAATTTTTGTGTATACCTTTTCAAAATAACTTTGTGAATCTTTGTAAATCAATTTTTCTGGTTTCTCCTTCTTTTCTTTTGTAATAATAACATTTTCTGGCATCCTTTCTTGTAAAAGTATTTCCATAGATCTTATTTCCGGATTTTTCATAAATCTCTTTTGCAAAATATTTTTTTGAAATAAATTATTCAAAGATAATAAGATAAGTCCTTGATGATGTGCCATAAATGTTTTTACTACCGCTTTTGTTTCTCCATATTTTAGCCTATTACTTGTATAATCAATTGCTTCATACATACCATATCTTCCCATAATACCTTCTTGCTCTAGTCTTTTTATATTTTCCAATACTTCTTTTGGATAATCGGTAATAGCAAGAACACTTCCATAAGAAGATACTACTACTTCATCGGCAAGGCCCCTTTTTAACCCTAGCCATGGAATACCAAATGCTTTATATTGATAATTTCCATTTAAATCTTTTAGATTGAAAGCAGACTCTGAAATTCCCCACGGAATTTTTAAACTTTCACTATATTGCATCTGGCTCATTACCATAAAATGACAAGATTCATCTAGCAAACTTCCTGGATATTTTGGAATATTAATATTCGGCATTAAATATTCAAAGGCTGTTCCAGACCATGAAATTAGTCCTTGATACTTCCCAAGAGTAGTTAATGTTCTACTTAAATTATTCCAATGTTTTACTGGTACATCTTTTTTGCTAATTGCAATTAAACTTGCTTGTCTTGCTTCTGATGCTAATAGATCATAATAAGAATCTGTTAATTTATTTTCTTCTACATTAAACCCTATTGAGAAAATTCTTTTCTCTTTATGATACAGAACGGAAAAATCCGTTTGTTTAATAAGATGATCTATTTTCTCTATCATAAATGAAATTTGTTCTAAATTTTTCTCCTTATGCTCTTCTAGAAATTTTTTTAATACATATAAATATCCAATAAAATTCCCACTATCTACAGTAGAAATATATCTTGGAACTAGTGGTTCTAATGTTTTGATTTCATACCAATTATATAAATGTCCATTCCATTTACTCAGACTTTCAATTGTATTTAACATATTTGAAATAAGCTGGATCGTATCCTCTAAAGTCTCAAATCCTAGATCATAACTGGATACAGCAGCTAAAAGTCCAAGTCCGATATTAGTAGAAGAGGTTCTGTATACCCATTTTTCTTTACGATTTTCCTGATAATTATCCGGTGGTAAATAATTTGTTTTTTCATTTAAATTTTCTTTAAAATAATTCCATGTTTTTTTCCCTATTTCTAATAAATAGTTTCTTTCTTCTTCTGTTAACATTTCTATTTTTTCGATTTGCTTTTTTTCCTTACTAATTTTATAAGCAAGATATGGAGAAAGAATCCATAATAAACTAAATATTGTTATTACTATTTTTCCTAAAGTAGGAAATGACATAAGTGCAAATAGCAATATAAAAATAGAAAAGAGAATCGAAAACCACATACTTTTGTAATAAGACCATACATCCGTCTTCGCATTTTTTTCTGCTTCTTCTGCAGTTGTCCATTCTAATAGATGTTTTTTGCTAACCGTTTTTCGGTAAATTGTTTTGACAATAGCATCTAGTGAAACCCAAGCTTTATATGGAAAAAAGGCAAAATTTAAAATCATTCTTGTCCAATCACCATGATATCCATTCATCACAGGAGAAAACATTTTTTGTAATTTTTCTCCATCTTTTTTATGAACGACGCGATTTATTATTTCTAAGATCATTGGTATGGTAATTGCTACAAATGAAATAAGAAAAAATGGAAAAGTACTGATTGAATCGATAGTTTCTAAAAAGAAAGAAAATAAAAATAATAATACACAACTTATTTCTAACATGCTTCTTCTTAAATTATCTAAAATCTTATATTTGGATAATAGATTAAGCGGATTCTTTTTTTTGTTTCCATTTTTATCTATTATTTTATTCTTTACCCACTTACTAATTTGCCAATCTCCTCGAATCCATCTATGAAGCCTACTCATGAAACTATTGTATTTGCAAGGATATCCATCCATTAATAAGATATCTGATGCAAGTCCGCATCTTAGATAACAGCCTTCTAGTAAATCATGACTTAGTACCGTATTTTCTGGTATTTCATTTTTTAGCACTTGTTCGAAAACGGAAATATCATAAATACCCTTTCCTGTAAAAATTCCTTCTCCAAAATTATCTTGGTAAACATCCGAGATGGCATTGGTATATAAATCCGTTCCTCCACTACCTGCAAAAATTTTAGTAAATAAAGTTTTTCGACTGGTAATAAGGTCAATTCCTACTTTTGGTTGAATAAGAGCATGTCCTTCTACTACTATATTTTTTTCTTTATCCAAAACAGGCTTATTTAGAATATGAGCCATTGCTCCTACTAACTCAAAAGCAGAATTTAATACTAAATCGGTGTCTGCATCTAAGGTAATTACATATTTTATTTTAGGAATTTCTTCTCCATAATCTTCTATTGTATTTACGATAAAATCAGAAGGTTCCTTTTCTAAGATATAACGATTAAATTGATTTAACAATCCCCTTTTTCTTTCCCAACCTAAATACGAGCCTTCTCCTTCATTCCATTTTCTTGTACGATAAAGAAAATGAAATTTAGGAAAGAAACGATCTTCATATTTTTTATTTAATTCTTTGGCTAGCTCTTTTCCCAAATTTATGATTTCTTCATCTTTTTTTACCGTTTTTTGGTCTTCACTAGTACAATCTCCAAGTAGAGTAAAATATAAATTTTCTGTTTGATTTGCTAAATAATATACCTCTAATTTTCCAAATAAATCTTGAAGTTTTTCTTTAGAATTAATAATGGTAGGAATTACTACCATAGTTGCATTTTCTTTTTCGATTCCATTATAAAAGTCCATTTTAGGAATTAGTTTTGGTTTTATTGTCTTATTTAAAATTTGTTGTACAATCTGCAAAATAATTTCTGAAACTGGAATGAATGTAAAAAGAAACATCAATATAGCAAAAATTCCATTTGTTTTTTCATAAGTATATATTCCACTAAATAAGCTAATAAAAAAACTAATTATATAAATACAAGAAATATACCATTTTACTTTTGTATTTTGTTTTATTATATGTTTTTTTACGCCTAATACTTGATACAGAGTTTCTTTTCCTTCATCGATTAAATAATAACCAATATGTGCTTTTTTTTCTTTTCCTGTGTTATTTGGTGAAGTTTCGAATACTTTTTCTTCTCTATCTTCTTTAGCTTTTTCTGCTAAATCTATCACTTTCTTTGCGATATACATTTCTGATATTTTACTTTTTTTAGCAGTTTCTTTAATTTGATTTCGATAATATTCTTTTGTTTTATAATCCATAAACTCATAAACATTAGCGGGATCTTTTTTTAATATTTCTTCTACTCCATTAATTTTTTCAAAAATTTCTAAAAAATTAATGCGATTCATTTCTTTTAAACTACGAATGCTATTTCCCATGCTTACTCTACGAAGAGCAATGTCAAAATGCTCTTTTTGGATTACATCCGATACTGTGGTTCCAATTTTATTTACTTGTTCTTCTAATGCATCTAAATACCCATATGCCTTTTTCCCTTCTTTTTTTAGGCGATAAGACATATATTCAATAAATGGATATTTCATTTCTCCAAACCCAAATTTTTGTGTTTTATAATTTTTATCTAATTTAAATTCTTGGTTTTCTTTTCCCTCAATAATTCTCTCAATGATATTTTCTACTTTATATTTCTGCATTTGACTGGAATAAATCTTTTCGCAAATTTCTGCAATATTTTCGATTAATGCAATTTGAATAAAAAGTCCTATATTCCATATTTCATCCATGTTTAAATATTTTTTGTTTTGGTAGGCTTGTAACATATAGGTTAGATTTTCACTATTAATCTGGCTATCCGTATAAGCGCACATCTGAACAGCTAAAAAATAAATTCTTGCTACTCCTTTATAAGGTCCATTTTCAAGTCCTAAAAAGTTTTTATATTTTTTTAATGTTAATTCATGTTGCAAACTCTTTACTGTTTCTTCTATTATATAATAATTATCTAAGATCCACTCTCCTGCCGGATGAATGTGAATTCCTAATTTTAAATGAGTATTTAATAAATAATATACCTTTGTAATAAAATTAAAATTTTCTATCATTCTAGGAATGGGATAAGATTCTTTATCCGATCTACTTTTTAATACATTATCCGATGCTAATTTTTCTAGGTAATTTTCTAATTGTTGCTTATCTAATGCGGTTCCTTTTACATTCCATGTTCCAAACATTTTATTTTCACTCTCCTAAAAGTTATGTATTTTTCTTTTAGGTTTTCCATGTTTGGTAAAATTTATACGATTTTTCCTATGCAATTAGAATATATTGATTATTTTTATTTTTCATAAAAGTAATCAATAATTCCATTATAAATTCCCCATGCTAATCGATCTTGGTATTCATCTTCTAATAGCTGTTTTTCTTCTTCTGGGTTAGATAAAAATCCACATTCTACAATGCTTGTTGGTATTTCTACATTTTTTATTATATAGATATTATCTATTTTCATTGGTACTCTTTTATTTTCTTTTTGAATAGCTTCATTTAAGTTATTTTGTATTGAAGTTGCAAGCTTTTTTCCTTGTTCATTTCCTTCTTTATAAAAGGTTTGCCATCCCCAATATTGCTGCTGTGGAATTTTATTTAAATGGATCGATACAAAAATATCTGCACTAGATTCATTTCCAATTTTTACTCGGTTACGAATATCTGATATTTTCTTTTGTTTTAATGTTGTTTTGTCTACATCATAAATTCCATTTTCATCCGATCTTGTTAATATAACTGTACTCCCACTTTGTTCTAGCAAATTTTGTACTTTTAATGCAATTTTCAAATTGGTTTCTGCTTCTGTTGTCCCATGGCTTGATTCCGCACCTTCATCTGGTACACCATGTCCTGCATCTAATATAATGGTTTTATTGCTTACTGGAAGTGCCACTGTTTCTACTACTTCTAATTCTTCCATTCTTTTTGAAGATGGATATAATAAACAAGTAGTAAGTGCAATCATAATTGTCATACCAATTAATATTAATCGTTTTCGATTTACAATAATCATAATAAAAAACTCCCATACTTTTTTCTTTCAGTTTATGAGAGTTTTTTTTATTTATTCTTATTTTTATTTATATTCTTACATCAATTATTTTTTAATCTTTTCTATTCTCTTTCTTCCTCCTCTTTTCGTTTAAATAAAGTTTTCAAGAAATCTTTTACTTCTTTTGGAACCATGAATGCATAATATTGTGGCAAAGTTTGGGTATTCTCTTTATTTTCTATTACATATTTTTGTAGATGATCCAGTCTATCCACTCTATCAAAATCTAATTCTAGAAAATCATCCAATGGTATTTCTACTAGAGCTGGCAAATCATCTGGCTGTATTTTTCTATCATCTGTAATGTTTAATAAATAAAAATCGGCATGCATACTTAGATCGGAATCTCTTTCAAATGGGTTCATTTCTCCCATTCTAACCTCTTTACTAAAAATAGGATGTTTTGTAATTTTCATTTTCGTAAAGTCGATTCCTTTCAATTCTTCTGAAATTTCTCTTAAAATTGTTTTTTTAGAACTTTCTCCATCATCCTCTTCTTTTTGCCCACCTAACGTTTTAATAATAGCAGCTCTTTTTCCATTTTCTAATTCATACCATCTTTGTGGTTTTTGCATTCCTAGAACAACATTACCATTATGAATTACTATGGCCTCTGCCCCTCTTACCTTGTTTAAAGTTTTATCTGCTATCTCCATCAAAAACTAGCTCCTTTCCGATCAACTTGTAATGTAGCACATATCTTACAGTTAATCTTGTTATTTCCCATGCCACTTCCACAGTGAACACATCCACCATTTTCTTCTTGGTTAAATTCATAATTTCTACAATAGATTTTAAAAAGTGCATATTCAAATTTATTTTTAAATTGAAATATATTGCTACACCCTTTTTTATATTCTTCTTCTGAAATTTCGTTACCAATGCTTCTTATTGTCTCATATATTCCGGATCCTGTAAATGCCATTGTTTGTGGTCTTGTAATACAAATTGCTGGCAATTCATCTTCATACGCTTTTCTTAATGGATATTTTGTTTTTATTTCTCCTTCTTTTTTCATCCTTTCTTCTATTGGTATCGATAAAATTTCCTGTTTTACACTTTCCTCGTGAAAAGGTGCTATATATTGCATATTCACACTGCGTGCGATTACATCGGACATAATCACAATTTCCTCTACTCTATCCTTAATTGCCTTATCCAATGATTCATTATCTCCTTTCCACTTTTGAAAAAAAGGAAAGCTTCCTAATAAATCATCTGCTCCTTCTCCACTAGAAATACTTTTTAGTCCTGCTTCTTTTGCATATCTCGTTCCTAAAAGTAAAGTCGTTGTAGAACTTACCCATTCCGGATTAAACGATTTTAATATTTTAACAGATAATTCTACAATTCCTTTTACCTGTTCCGGTTTAACATAAAATACTTTATGATTTTTTATATTTAACGCTTTTGCAACCATTTTACTATACTCTATATCTGAACTCTCTTTTCCTTCTACCCCAACGGTAATTCCCATAACATCCGGATTATATTTATGAGCATGATATAAAACTGCCGAACTATCAATTCCTCCAGAAAATAAAACAGCATCTGGTGGATTTTTCTTTATCACATCATCAATTTTATTTTTTATTCCTTCGTACATCATTAGGATCAGCATCCTTCTTTTAATATTTCTTTATAATGATTGGTATCATAAATCAACCTTAAAAAATTTCGGTAACTTAAGTTTGGTATTCCCTCATAATAAGTTCTTTTATCATATTTTGCTATTTGTTCTTCATTCATATTATGATTCATTTCGTAAAAAGGAGTATATGCTGTGGGTCTAATTTTTACCCCATAGGAGTTTAAAAAATTTAATGTATATTCTATACTTTTCTTCGTTTGATTTGGAAGTCCAAACATAACTAAAGCTTTATACTCTATATTATATTTCTGCAATAATTTAATTCCTTCTACGATTACTTTACTTTGATACCTTTTGTTAATATTTTTCAAATCCTCTTTTTCTACTGATTCAATTCCAATTGCAATTTTATAGCAACCAGATTCTGCCATCGTTTTTATTAATTCTTCGTTTTTTAATAAATCTGGTCTTGTCGTACAAGACCATTTTATTGTCTTCTTACTTTTGATAATTTCTTTACAAAGTTCCATTGCCTTTTCTTCATTTAACGTAAAATCCGGAGCAAAAAATTTATAGTATGGATAATTTAATCCTTCTATATAATTTACAATATCTTTTGCATCTCTCCATCTTTCTTTTTTTCCATAATATAATACTGCATTACAATAAGGACAATTATATGGGCACCCTCTTGCAACCGTAATTACAATTTGTTGCTTTTTTTCCATATCAAAATATTTCTCAAGTGGTACTTTTTTTGTATTTGTATATCCCCATTCTTCCGGATCTAAAAATTCACCAGATTTGCAATTTATTAATTGCTTATTTTTTATTACAATAACACCTCTCATATCTTCTTCATTCGTTCTTCCTAAGCAATATTGAAAAAAATCTAATATTGCAATTTCTTGGTCACATTCTCTAGAAACAATCGCATCAAAATTCGTGTTTCTAAAAAATTTCGGTAAATAAATTGCCATTTCTCCATATCCAATTGTTTTACAATCTGGCAACATTTCTTTTATGTAATTTTGTAATTTTATCGTATTTTGTAAGTTTTCTGTATTAATGTAAAATGCGATTGCTTTATAATTCGTATGAATTATTTTTGACATAATATCTTGGAATTCTGTTTGTTCCGCTTCTATGTCTAATAAATCAATTTCTTCTCCCAAATTTCTTTCCACATAGTCTAACACTTCTCCTATATGTACAAAATGATATGGTGCATTTACATGATTTGATTTTGTAGATAATCCACTATCCGCCCAAATAAATAAACAATTCGCACTCATGTCTTCCTCCTCTCTCATCCGTTTTTGTAATTTCTTTCTCGTCTTCTATTTTCTCTTATTATATTTTATGAGAGCTTGTTTATATTTATGCTTATTTTTATTTATTATACCAACCCAAAAATGAAAAAAATATTGGGTATAGTTTTGAAATAAATAGCATAAACTATATTAAATATTTGATATAAGGAGTTTTTTGTATGTTTGATAATTATCCTTCTATTCCTTATTTCGGTTATAAGGACGAAAATGTAAAAACACCTATCACTTTTCCTGCAGAACACCAAGATATTCAACCTGGTATGGAATATAAGATGAATCCCTTACCTATTTTTGAAGATCCTAACTATATACCAAGTGGAAAATTGCAAAACAAAACCGTAATTATTTCTGGTGGTGATAGTGGTATCGGAAGAGCTATTAGTATCCTTTTTGCGAAAGAAGGAGCTGATATTGTGATTAACTATTTTAATGAACATGAAGATGCTAATTATACAAAACAATTAATTGAAAATTATGGTAGTCGTTGTGTTCTTATTCCCGGTGACTTACGTAATGAAAATTTATCAAAATATATTGCAGATACTACAATGAACCTTTTTGGAAAAATCGATATTCTAATTAATAACTGTGGCGTTCAATTTCCTCAAAATAGTATTTTAGATATTTCAAGTTCTCAATTAAGGGATACCTTCGAAACAAATATTTTTACCTTTTTCCATTTAACGAAAGCAGTTTTACCACATCTTAAAGCTCATAATAGTATTATAAATACAACTTCTATTACCGCTTTTGCTGGCAAGAAAAATTTAATCGATTATTCTGCAACTAAAGGTGCCATTACTGTTTTTACAAAATCTTTAGCTCTTTCTCTTGCAGATCAAAAAATTCGAGTTAATGCTGTTGCTCCTGGCCCAATTTGGACTCCTCTTATTCCCTCCTCTTTCAATGAAGAAGAAATTCAAATTTTTGGAACAGAGACTCCTTTAAAAAGAGCTGGACAGCCGTTTGAATTAGCTCCAGCCTACTTATATCTTGCAAGTGATGAATCCAGATATGTTACTGGCCAAATTATTCATGTGAATGGTGGAACCATTGTATAAATTTTTTATAAGATATTGTTATTGAAAAATATCTCCCAATTATTTGTAATAGTAAAAACTCTCATGTTTTGAAGTATTCTATGACTATTCCTGTATTCATGTTAGTACTTCAATTACTCATGAGAGGTTTTAATTTAGAATTTAATTATTTTTAATACTTTTATTTTTCATTTTATAAATATTGATCTTTTCTTCTATTCTATAATTTTTCCTCCACCTACTACCATATCACCTTGGTAAAATACAACAGATTGCCCTGGTGTAATTGCTCTTTGTGAATCTTTGAAAATCACTTTTACTCTGCCTTCCTCTTCTAGAGGATATACAATTGCATCTGCTTCTTTTGCTCGATATCTAATTTTGGCTTTCACTTCCATTGGTCTTTCTAACTTATCAAACAACAACCAATTCAATTCATTTGCATATAGTTCCTTCTGATATAACTTTTCCTGCGTTCCTACAATAACATTATTTTCCTTTGGATCTAATTTAACTACATACAAAGGTTCCTTGTACGCAATCCCTAAACCTTTTCTTTGTCCAATCGTATAATAAATAAGTCCTTTATGTTTTCCTAATATCGTTCCATTTTCGTCAACAATATTTCCTTGTTTTGGTACTTTGTTACTATTTTCTTGTAGGAAACGAATATAGTTGTTGTCATGAATAAAGCAAATTTCTTGACTATCTGGCTTGCTTGCAACAGGTAGATTTCTTTCTTTTGCTAATCTTCTTATCTCATCTTTATCATGATAATTCTCTAATGGAAATATCATCTTGCCAAGTACTTCTTTTGGAATTCCATATAAAAAATAAGTTTGATCCTTTGCTTCTGTTTTTGATTTTTTTAAAACATATCTTTTATATTCTTCTGAAAAACAAGTACTTGCATAATGACCAGTAGAAATATAATCACATCCTAGTTCTAATGCTTTTTTATAAAAACTACCAAATTTTAGTTCTTTATTACATTGAATACATGGATTTGGTGTTCTTGCATTCCAATATTCTTCAATAAAAGGATTCACAACACAATTTTTAAAAGTTTCTTGAAGATCAAAAACTTCATGTCTAATTCCAAGTATATTACATACACGTTTCGCATCTTCTACCGTTTCTTTACTATTTCCACACCATAATTTCATTGTAGCACCAATTACTTCATATCCTTGTTCTTTTAGAAGCATAGCAGATACGGAACTATCTACTCCTCCACTCATTCCAATTAAAACTCTTGGCATTTAAAAACTCCTTTTCTTTTTTTATTTTATTTATCTATATTTTATCTAATTTTTGTATTGATTTTTATATTAATTTTACTACTTTTTGTCCATACTCTTTTTGACTATCTTTTTAATTTCCAATTGGAGTATAATTATCTGTTACTACTTTTGCGTCTGAATTAAATCCCTTTATTTCTTTTTCCAATAAATCTTTATATTCCTCATATTTGCTTTCATCAACACTAGGATTTCCTTTTATTCCAACTAAAATTAAATTTTGTCTTTCCTCTTCTCCTTGGTTTCTTACTTGAAATAACCTTACATCATCAAATACTGCTTCATAGGTTTTATATTCATAATGAAGAAAATCAGATTCTTCTCCTTCTATAGCGGAAATGATATTTGTGATTACTACTCCATTTTCTTTTAATCGATTTTTTGCACTTTGCAAAGCCTCATAAGTAGTTAACTCAAAAGGTGCATCTATTCCTTTAAAAGCATCAATTAAAATACTATCATATTGCTGATCTGCATAATTTAAAAAACTTCTGCCATCTTGATGATGAATTTTAAGTCTATTATCCTCTACATTTAATCCGAATTCATTTTTTGCAATCTCTGTCATTTTTTCATCAATTTCTACTACGTCAATTGTTTTATCTTCGTATTTTTTCAAGTAGTGCATGGGATAGGTATAAGCAGCTCCCCCAATCAATAAAGTACCTTTATTTTCTTTATTAAAATATTCTGCTAAATCATAATATTTTAAATACTCTGCTCCCATTTCTCCTGTTTCTTGATTTATGTATGACTCTAATCCTTGTCCTACTTGCAAAGTTTTATATGTTCCGGCATTGGTTTCCACTTGCTTTACCCATATTCTACTATACTCGGATTCTACATCTGCTAGTACATCTGGATTTGCAATTCCAAATAATTGATGTCCAAAAACGGCAACTCCAATCGCTATAATCGCTATAATTATCATTTTTAATACATCTTTTAAGGTTACTTTATCTTTTACTAAAAGAGCAATTCCTAACAGTAATAATGTTGCCACTAAATTGATTGTTCGAATTCCCAACATTTGAATTAAAACAAATCCACCTAAAAATGTTCCTATAATGCTTCCAATAGTAGATAAAGAAGAAATTTTTCCTGAAAGTTTACCAATTTTTTCTTCTTTCATTCCATCTTTTAATTTAACAGTATAAGGTGATATCGTAGCTAAAATAAAACTAGGAAACCCAAATAAAACAATCGTTGATATAAAAGCTACTAATGTTAGATGTTGATATGCAAGTTCCGCTAAGTTTTGCACTATTACTATTTCTAAAATAGGAATCAAACAAGTAAAAATTCCTCCTAGTGTAATTAATTTAGATAATGTATCTGTATTTGGATTTTTATCTGCAATCTTTCCTCCAATCCAATATCCTAAACTCATACTAGTTAAAATAACACCAATAATTGTTGTCCATATCAAATTAGAATTACCAACATAAGGAGAAAGGACTCTTGCTGCTACTAGTTCTAATATCATTCCAATTGCACCACAAACAAAAACTGCTATTTCTAATCTATATTTTTTCATAATTCTTCCTTTCTTTTGTTTTATATTTTCCTACGTAATAAGAAAAGTGGCTTCGCCACATGTACAGATTGCTTCGCAATCGCACAAACTAATGTAACTTAACCTTGTTACTCCGGAAATTTCTAACGAAATTTCCTACGTAATAAAAATTAGGTCCCAAGAGTCACCCACCCCTAGGACCAAGTTTTTATTCCTCTTCTTTGTCTACCTTAATGTGTACTTCTTTTAATTGCTGTTCCGTTACCATAGAAGGTGCTCTCATCAATAAATCTCTTGCTTTTTTATTTTTTGGAAAGGCAATTACTTGTCTTAAATTGTCTTCTCCTGCGATTAACATGATCATTCTATCGATTCCTGGAGCAGCACCTGCATGTGGAGGAGTTCCATATTGGAATGCATTATATAATGCTCCAAATCTTTCTTTTACATCCTCTTCTTTATATCCTGCAATTTCGAATGCTTTTACCATAAGTTCTGGATCGTGATTTCGAACTGCTCCAGATGCCATTTCATATCCATTGCAAACTAGATCATATTGATAAGCTAAAATATCAAGTGGATCTTTTGTATTTAATGCTTCTAAACCACCTTGAGGCATTGAAAATGGATTATGGTTGAAATCAATTGTTCCTTCATCTGATAATTCATACATTGGAAAATCAACAATAAAGCAAAAACGAAAACTATCTTTTTCAATTAAATCTAATCTTTTCCCTAATTCGATTCGAACAAGTCCTGCTATCTTTTGGCTTGTTAAAAATTCATCTGCTATAAAGAAGATACTATCATTTTTGTGTAATCCCATTTTTTCTTCTAATTGTTTTTGGATATCTTCTGTAATGAACTTTGCGATTCCACCTTGCATACTTCCGTCTTCTTCTAGCTTTGTCCAAGCTAAACCTTTTGCACCTGCTTCTTCTACTGCAAATTCTGTCATTTTATCAAAGAATTTTCTTCCTTGTTTTGCTCCTTTTGGTACGATAATAATTTTAACTGTTTTTCCTTTAAAAGCATTAAATTCTGTATCTTTAAATAATTCTGTTGCATCTTGAATGATTAATGGATTTCTTAAATCTGGTTTATCAATTCCATATTTCTCCATTGCCTCTAAATAAGGAATTCGAATAAAAGGACCTTCATCTACTATTTTATTTGTTGTAAATTTTTTAAACACATAAGGTACAACGTTTTCAATTACTTTAAATACGTCTTCTTGTGTTGCATAACACATTTCAAAGTCTAATTGATAAAACTCACCTGGTGCTCTATCCGCTCTTGGATCTTCGTCTCGAAAACATGGAGCAATTTGATAATATTTGTCAAATCCAGATACCATTAAAAGTTGTTTGAATTGTTGAGGTGCTTGTGGAAGTGCATAAAATTCTCCTGGATGTAATCTACTAGGGACTAAAAAATCCCTTGCTCCTTCTGGTGATGAATTTGCTAAAATTGGCGTTTGAATTTCTGCAAATCCTAATTCATCCATTTTATCTCGAAATGCTTTTAATATCTTTGATCTTAATAAAATATTTTGATGTAATCTTTCATTTCTCAATTCTAAAAAACGATATTCTAATCTTAAATCTTCTCTTACTTCTTGATCTGTATTAATTTCAAACGGTAGAACATTTTTGCATTTTCCAAGAATCTCGATATTTGTTGCTTCAATTTCGATTTCTCCTGTTGATAAATTGGCATTTTTACTTGCTCTTTCCACAACTTTTCCAGAAACACAAATACTACTTTCTGTATTCAATCCCTGTATCTTATTTTTTATCTCTTCCTTTGAAATGATAATTTGTGTGATGCCATATTGATCTCTTAAATCAATAAATTCCATTCCGCCTAAGTTTCTAATTTTTTGTACCCATCCGGAAAGTCTTACTTCTTCTCCTACATTTTGTATATTCAATTCTCCACAATGATGTGTTCGGTATTGATTCATTCTTTTCCCCCCATTAACATTTCTCATTATTTTCCATCTATTTTATACTCTTTTGGGCAAAAAGTCTATAAAATCTTGTATTTTTCTGGATAATTTACTATAATTAAGAAAAAATAATAACATCATTTGATAATGGGAGGATTTATGAAAAAACTTATCATTAAAGATTTATATCAAAATATGAAACAATATGAAAATCAAACAGTAACTTTAGAAGGATGGGTAAAAAGTATTCGTGATTCTAAAACATTTGGATTTATTGAGTTAAATGACGGATCTTTTTTTAAAAATGTTCAAATTGTATTTAATGACACTTTAGAAAATTTTGACTCTATTTGTAAACTAACGCTTATCTCTTCTATCAAGGTAACAGGAACTTTTATTTTAACAGAAGGTGCAAAACAACCATTTGAAATACAAGCAACCAATATAGAAATTCAAAATCTTGCAGATAGTAGCTATCCACTTCAAAAGAAACGCCATAGTTTCGAATATCTAAGAACGATTGCTCATTTAAGACCTAGATCCAATACTTTTAACGCTGTATTTCGCGTTCGTAGTACTCTTGCATTTGCAATACATAAATTTTTTCAAGAAAGAAATTTCGTATATGTAAATACACCAATTTTAACTTCTAGCGATGCAGAAGGTGCTGGTGAAATGTTCCAAGTAAATACATTTCCTTTGGATCAAGTTCCAAAAAAAGAAGACGGAAGTGTGGATTTTTCTCAAGATTTCTTTGGAAAACCTGCTCACCTAACCGTAAGTGGACAATTAAATGCAGAAACCTATGCAACTGCATTTCGCAATGTATATACATTTGGGCCTACTTTCCGTGCTGAAAATTCTAATACTGTAAAACATTCTGCAGAATTTTGGATGGTAGAACCTGAGATTTGTTTTGCCGATTTGCAAGACGATATGGATCTTGCAGAAGATATGATTAAATACATCTTTTCCTATGTATTGGAACATTGCAAAGAAGAAATGGAATTCTTTAATAAATTTGTTGATACTGGATTATTAGATCGTTTAAATCACGTTATTTCTTCGGATTTTGCTCGTATCTCTTATACGGATGCAATTAAAGAATTAGAAAAAGTAAACGACAAATTTGAATACCCAGTTAGCTGGGGATCCGATTTACAAACAGAGCATGAACGTTATTTATGTGAGCAAATCTTTAAAAAACCTGTTTTTGTTACAGATTATCCAATGGATATTAAGGCATTTTATATGAAGCAGAATCCAGACGGTAAAACAGTAGCTGCTGCTGATCTTTTAGTTCCTGGTATTGGAGAAATTATTGGCGGAAGTCAAAGGGAAGAAGATTATGATAAATTATTAAAACGCATTCAAGAATTAAATATGAATATAGAAGATTATTGGTGGTATTTAGATTTAAGAAAATATGGTAGTGTAAATCATGCTGGATTTGGATTAGGATTTGAAAGAGCTATTATGTATTTAACTGGTATGCAAAATATTCGTGATGTAATTCCATTTCCAAGAACACCTAATAATTGTGAATTTTAAAGTATAAAAAAACTCATTTGTTTATAATAAACTTTTGAGTTTTTTTATTTTTTACTAAAGACCTAGATGGATGAACTTGAACAAATTGCTCATTTCATGATACACGTCTCATCTAGGTCTTTTCTACACACATTTACACACTTTGATCCTTGCTACACTTTTCTATTTTCTCGTTCTTGTGCTTGGATCTTTTTTCTTTTTTGCAGTCATCTTTTTTCCTAATATCATTAGGACAATCACTGCCCCTGCTATACTTAGCATAATCCATACTATTCCCGCATTTTCTTCCGTTCTCTTTTCTTCAGAATAGTATTCGTTTAAGTTTTCTTTTTCGATTTTTTCTTCTTCACTTATCACCTCACTCTCTTTACTTTCTAGTATCTCCTCTTCATCATATACTTCATATTCTCCTGTCTTACTATTATATTTGCTAATATATGTTTTCTCTTTCGAGGTGATACCATTACTCATTAAATTATTTTCTTGTTCTGTTTGACCATTCATTGTTTGATTTTCTACTATTTCGTTCTGATTTGCTGTATTACTGTTAG
>DVNH01000011.1 GCA_018714565.1 Candidatus Merdicola faecigallinarum
CTACTGCTTCAGAAACAAATTCTGCTTTTACTGCTGTAATTCTTTTTGTTGTTTCTTCATCTCCTGTTAATGTTATAATAACTCTATTTTCTTCTAATCCAACACGATATTGAACTGCATCTAAATTTGTAATTCCTTCAAAATATAGATTCGTAAGTTCATTATAAACTGCTGGTTCTGCTTTTAATAATCTTTCTGTTACACGAATCGTTAAATTTCCTGGTATTAATGTTTCAAATGTAACTTCATCAAATTCTTCTCCAGAATTTGTATTAATTGGTTTTGTATCTCTTAATGATGTTGCATTTATGATTGCAGACATTGATTCTTCTTCTAATGCATGGTCAACATCATTACATTTATATTTATAAGTTGCTGTTGTATTACTTGATGTAGATGGATACATAATAATTCTTGGTGCTTGTTTTTCTGGTGTTACTGTTGTTGACCTTAAAATAATTTCTTCCTCTCCATCTTGATATGGATAAATTGTTTCTGGCTCTCCGTCTCCATTTAAGTCTAAGTAAGCAACATATGTAAAGTAATATGAATTTCCTCTTGTTAGTCCTTCTGTATCTTTTTCACTATATGGTGTACCATCTTTTACTTGGAATGTTACACTTGGAACTGTTCCATCTTCTCCAATTGTTGCTTCTTGTACTGCAACTAATTCTCCTGTTGTTGCATCATATGCAGAATATACAATTTTCTTTGCATAGTTTTGGCTATTATCATAAGTTGCTTTTATTTGATATCCAACTACTGTTTCTGCATTTAAGTCTTCTCTTGGTCTTGGTGTTACATCACGATTTCTAATTGTAATAACATCAATTGCATTGTTTACATCTGTTGGTAAATCTGGCATATATCCATTTGCATTAAATGTAAATGTATTTTCTAAGATTGGAAGTGCATTACCTCCATCATAAGTATAGTCATATGCATTTGATACTTTAATTGTATAATATTGATCTTTAAAGTCTTTATTTTGTGCTCCAAAGAATTCTGGAGTAATCGACGCTGTATTATCAAAGAAGTCTACTTTTAATTGACTTTCATATGGTTTTGTATTTTCATCTACTAATTTTACTGTTCTTACAGGATTTCCATCTGTTGTTTGTCCTGCATAAATACTAAATTGCATACCAGTTAAAACTTTTGCTTCTAAGTCTTTCAATTCTGCCGCTGTTGCTGGATCTTGTTCTTCTTCTGAATCATCAATTACACTTCTTAAATTAAATTTAATATTAAATGTATTTTTTACATCAGAATCATCTTTTACAAATGCTGCCATCATATTACCTGGCACTCCAGTTTTGATAACTGCTCCACCTATATAACATTCATCAATTGGTTCATTTCCATCTTGTAAGTTTACTCTTGTATATACGCTGAATTTATATGTTTCATTTGCTCTTAAGTCATTTACTTTAATTGGAATTGTTAAACTTCCTTGGTAAGTAAAGCTTCTTGTATATCCAGTTGAATCAGAATATGAAATAATAAAATCATTATCCTCATCTAAACTAATTGTATTGTTACTATCTTCTACAATTAAGTTACCTTCAATTCTTTCAAATGTTACTAAATGTTCTTCAAATCTTACTGTTGGGAATTCAACACCATCCATTTTCATAATCTCTTGACTGAATTCACTTTCGTATTCAATTTCTTTTTCATTATCATCAAATACTGCAACTACTTTGAATGTATATGGAACTCCTCTTTCTAATGGATCTCCATTTACATTAACAATAACATCTTCTGTTTGTGTTGTTTCTTTTACAAATACAGGATCCGATTCTTGTATGTTCATTCTAGTATCATACACTTCATAACGAAAACTCTTAATTCCATCATCTGGATCTTGTACATTTGTTAGTTTTAAAATAAATACACTATTTCTTTTGTCTATTTCAAAATCTGCTCCACTAATTTGAGGTTTGTCTTTTAATGTTTTATACACTTTTTCTAATTCAAATCCATTTGTGATTACTTGTCCATCATATAGTACATTTGTAAGTCTTACAATATATTCTGTATTAGATTCAAGTCCAACAAATTCTGCTGTTTTTCCTAATTCTGTTCCATTTCCTACTTCTGCTGTTTGTAATATATCACCTTGTGCATTTACTAAAGCAAGTTCTGCACTTTTTACTTTTGAATCAGATTCTACAGTAATATCAAATTTCATTGTATTATTTGTAAATACATCTTTTTCAAAATCAATTCCAACTGATTTTGTTCTAAAGATTTTATAAATGAAGTTTTTCGTATATTCTACATCATCAATTGCATAAGTAGATTCTGCAACTAAAGTATATTCTGTGTCAGGACTTAATGTAGAAACAGATAAATCAATACTATAGGTTCCTAATACTTCTTCTGTATAGTAAACAACTTTTCCAGTGTTATTTTGTATAATCTTAAAGATATGATCTGATACTAATTTGGATTCATCATCAACAATTGCAATTGTAGCTTCCATTGTAATAGAGTCTACTTCGAAGTTTTCTACTTTAAATACTGGTGCATTTACTGTTGGATCTTCTTGCATAATTTGATCATTTTCTCCTAAATTTCCTGATCCAGATCCAGTATTAGATCCAGTAGAACCATCCCCTGTTGTTCCTTCTCCAGCTCCACCATTTTGTCCTATTCCACCATTTTGTATTGATCCATTTCCTTGTCCATTACCATTTCCTTGAGTAGTTCCATCTCCATCGTCTGTATTTTCATCTGTAGTTTCATTTTCTGTTTGATTTTGTTCGTCTTTTTCTTGTTCTTCTTCTAGATCAACAATTTCAACATTATCATTTGAATCAATTACCATGTTAGAAAGACTCATTTTGTTTACACCGTCTTTACTAACAATTTTACTTTCTAAATTAAGTCTAATTCCATTTGGTACATCGATATTTACTTGAGTTGAAATTGTTTGGTAAGTAAGCTCTTGATTATATAATTTAACAACTTGGTTATCTAAATATTCTATCTCTATATATCCATTTATGACTTTGCTTGTACCATCATTAAAGTTTACTGTGATCTCATTGCCAGCAACTAAATATTTGTTGTCTGCAATTTTCCAAATTAAACTTTGAAATTCCAAGTTTCCACCTAAATGAGATATTACATATCGATCCGATTGTTTCTTTAATATTTTATTTGCTCCAATACTATAATATTGAATTGGATTCGCATCTACTTTTTGAAGATCGATAATAACTCCTTTTTGCAAACTACTAATTCCTCCATTATTATAATGAACGAAATTTGCTTTTGCCATTGTTACTTGATCACCATTTGTATCGTCGAATACAATTTTTTGATCATATTTTGTCTTATATGTTTCGTTTGCATTAAAGTAGTACTTCTCTACATTTTGTGTTTGACCACTTGCACTTTGTAAAATATATCCCGATTCCTCAAAAACATTACTGTTTTTCTTTTGGAACGAAATGATATTGTACACTAGCAAGATTCCTAAAATTAGTCCAATGCTTATCATAAATAATACATATTTCTTCATCTCTTTGGCACTCCATTTCTTTTGTTTTTAATAGTTATGTCTATTATGTTTACTGCATAACCATCAAAAAGATATTAGCATATTCTTTTTTGGTTTTCAATATAGGAAAAGTCTTGCAATAACTATATTTCTCAAATTTTGCCAAAGTCGTTTTTTCTTTGCTTACGGATCTTGCATTTCCGTTTTTTGCTTTTCTAATATTAATTTTTTATTACAAGTTTGTATTCTTTTTCTTCTATTTTTGATTTTTATTAGGGATAATTGGGTTTGCACATTTTTATATTCTTTTAAAATTTTATTCATTTTCTTATATAAGAAAAGTGACTTCGTCACATGTACAGATTGCTTCGCAATCGCACAGACTAAAGAAACTTAACCTTGTTACTTCAGAAATTTCTGACGAAATTTCCTACGTAATAGCAAAAAAGATATCTTTTAAAACATTCTTCTGTTTTAAAAGATACCTTTTTTGTTCTGTTTATTCGTCTTCGTTTCCTTTTAACTTTTCTGCTTGATCTGCTGCAATTAATTGATCAATCATTTCATCTAAGTTTCCATTTAAGAAATCTTCCATTTGGTAAATGCTAAGACCAATTCTATGATCTGTAATACGTCCTTGTGGATAATTATATGTTCTTATTTTTTCACTACGATCTCCACTTCCTACTTGGGATTTTCTTTCATTTGCAAGTTTAGCATCTTGTTCTGCCTTTTCCATTTCATATAAACGAGAACGTAATAATCTCATTGCATACTCTCTGTTTTGTACTTGTGACCTTTCTGTTTGACATTCTGCTACAATTCCCGTTGGCTCATGAATTAAACGAACAGCGGATGATGTTTTATTAACATGTTGCCCTCCTGCTCCAGATGCACGGAATACTTCCATTTTTACATCTGCTGGATTAATTTGAATATCTACATCTTCTACAACAGGAAGCACAGCAACAGTAGCTGTTGAAGTATGAATTCTTCCACTACTTTCTGTATCTGGAACTCTTTGTACACGATGTACACCGCTTTCAAATTTTAATCTACTATAAATTCCCTTTCCTGAAATCATAAAGGAAATCTCTTTATAACCACCAAGTCCAGTTTCATTTTCATTTAATATTTCTAATTTCCAATGTTTTCTTTCTGCATACATGGAATACATACGAAATAAAGTTCCTGCAAATAAAGCTGCTTCTTCTCCTCCTGCACCAGCACGTATTTCACAAATAATGTTTTTATCGTCATCTTTATCCTTTGGAATTAGCAATATTTTCAATTCTTCTTCAATCTTAGGTAGTTTTTCTTTTGCTTCATAATATTCTGCTTCTGCTAATTCTTTTAGATCTTTATCTTCCATCATTTCTTTTGCTTCATTCATTGTTTGTTCCGTTTTTTTATATTCTCTATATTTTTCAACAACCTCTGATATTTCTGCATGTTCCTTCATATATTTTTGCCATTCGCTCGTTCTTGCAATTACTTCTGGGTCACTAATTAGCTTTGTAAGTTCCTCATAACGTTTTTCTACATCTTCTAATTTTTGAAACATATTATATAATCTCCTCTCATTTTTCCTATGCTATTATACATGATTTTACGCCTTTTTTCAATACCTGGTTCGTGCTTACTTTTTTATTTAACTATATCTCTAAAAGTTGGATGGATCTCTATAAAAAAATTTAAAATGCGAAAGGAGAAAATTTAGAATTTCTTGCATCATTCTATGGAAAGAGTTCACGCTTGACGTGGAAAGGTGCCATAAAATGATGTTAGAAATTCTTGAGTTTCGTATTGAGCCTAAAAAATTTTTTTATAGAGATCCATCCGACTTTTAATTGATCTGTTTATCATAAACAAACACTATTAAATTTCAGTATATTTTTCCCTATTTTGTATATCCTAAAAAGAAAAAATAATTAGGAGGTTTCTTATGTCTTCTTTTTGGATTTCTACAAAACCAAATTTTGATACCAATTTTCCAAAATGTACTTCCTCTATACATTGTGATGTATGTATTATCGGTGGTGGTATTACAGGAATTGTATGTGCTTATTATCTTTCCAAAGCAGGAAAACATGTTATTTTACTAGAACAAGATGAACTCGCCTATAAAACAACGGGAAATACAACTGCAAAAATCACATCCCAACATGATTTATTTTATGATTATTTAATTCAAACCTTTGGAGAGTCTTATGCTAAACAGTACTTAAATGCAAATGAACAAGCCATCCTTGATATTGAAAACATTATTCAATCTGAACAAATTGATTGTGATTTTGAACAAAAATCTGCCTATGTATTTACCCAAGATCCCAAGAATATCAACTCTATTCTTAAAGAAGTAGCAGCAATGAAAAAATTAAACTTTGATGCTTCCTATATAAAAGAACATATACCTTTAACACTTGATCCAATTCTAGGAGCTATTTGTTTTCCTAATCAGGCACAATTTCATCCAAGAAAATATTTAGAGGGTTTAAGTAAGGCTATCTTAAAAAATGGCGGGGAAATCTTTGAATATTCAAAAGTTACTAAATTCTCATACAATCAAGATATTAGTACAATCTCTCTTGAAAATGGTATAAATATCACTGCTCCTGTAACTATTTTAGCTACTAGGTACCCATTCTTAAATTTGCCTGGTTTTTACTTTATGAAAATGTATCAAAGTACTTCCTATGTGATTGGTTTAGAAAGCTCTAAAATTATTTGTGACGGTATGTTTATTAGTTGTGATCGCCCAAATTTATCCTTTCGCTCTTCTCTGGTGGATGGCAAAAAAATTATTATTTTAGCCGGATGTGAACACAAAACTGGAACAGAACCTGAAGTTCCTAATCCTTACTCTTATTTAGAGTCCATCGCTAAGAAAATGGATCCTCATTGCAAAATTTTATACCATTGGAGTACAGAAGATTGTATTTCTGTGGATAAGATTCCTTATATTGGTAATTTTTCCACTTTTTATCCTAATTTATATCTTGCTACTGGCTTTAAAAAATGGGGAATGACTTTTTCTCATATTGCAGCTCAAATCCTTACGGATACAATACTTGGGAAAGAAAATTCCTATGCTAATCTTTTTTCTTCTACTCGTTATTCTCCAATTCAAAATAAAGAAGAAGTTAAAAATATAGTAAAAGAATCGGTTCAATCTCTTTTCCTTAATAAGCTTTCTATTTCGGAGCTTGATCTTTCTTCCTTGAAAAATGGGGATGGCGATGTTTTTGAAATTAAAAATCAAAAACTTGGGGTATATCGTGATGAGAATGGAAAGTTATACGGAGTAAAACCAATTTGTTCTCATTTAGGCTGTTTATTACATTTCAATTCTACTTTAAAAACTTGGGATTGTCCTTGTCATGGTTCTAGATATAATTATTTAGGAAAATGCATATATGGTCCGTCTAATCAAGATATTCCTCAAATAACTTTTTCAGAAAAGCTATGAGAAAAGTGGCTTCGCCAAATGTGCAGATTGACTTTTCTTTCATTTCATGGTAACATAATATTGTAATCATAAAGTATAAATATTGCCCTTTTATTGGGCAACACAACAAGAAAGTGAGGGGTTTTTTATGATGAAACGGAGATGTTGGTTCACTATCGTACTGATGGTCCTTTTTATGCTTTGCTTGCCAATTACGGCAGTAGCACAGGACCGGTCACCTATTTCGCAGGTTTCTGTCACAGTTACTCAAGAGGTAACAACAGGTACTGCAAATAAGCCAGATGTTTATGCAAACTCTGAGCAATATTATATCTTTGACAAACCCAAGTTTGAAAAAGATACCTACCTAGTTGGTGAAGAAGCCTATGCGGAAGTAACCATAATGGCAGGAGCCAATTACCAGTTTTCAGGGACTTCAATTTCTGTTACTGGGGGTTCTTATGACAGAACAATCTATTCCGATCCGGATAAAATTGTTTTTGTTTTAAAAACACTTCCTTTAAAACAAAAATTTGACGGTCCAACCGATGCCAGATGGAGTGTGGAACACTACGGCAGAGCAATGTGGGATGAAGATCCTAACGCTTCAAAGTACGAAGTCACTTATAAGGGTAAAACCTATGAGACGACTCGGAACTACTACAATCTTAAGTCCAAATTGGATCGGGATTATGAACATTTCGAAGTACGCTCCATTCCAAAAGATGGAGAAGATAATTGGGTTGCATCTGATTTAAGACGCTCCAATGCAATTACCTGGCGAGGAAACGACTGGGATGATGACTGTTATTGGGATGATGACGACTATTACTATGACCACTGTGATTCTGATCATTGGGACCATGATGATGACTGGAATGATGCATACTATGGAAGATGGCATTATTATCTTGATGGTCACTACTATCCAACTCGTCCTGCAAAGAATTGTTGGGTCTACAATTATTCAAACGGCTATTGGTATTACACCACAGGTTGGTCGGATGATGTTGTAGAAGGTTGGCGCACCATTAATGGAGCACAGTATTACTTTGATCGGGATACCGGTTGTATGAGAACTGGTTATTTCGAGCAAAGCAGTAAGAAATATTTCTTTAATAGTGACGGAAGTATGGTTACTAATAATTGGGTTTACCTTGGTAACCACTGGTACTTCTTTGGTGGAAACGGTGCTGCTGTAACATCAAATTGGATTTGGTGGAATGGACAGTGGTATTATCTCCATAGCGACGGAAAGATGGCTGTAAACACTTGGATTGGTCCATACTATGTGGATTCCAATGGTGTTTGGATCCATTGATTCCCATCATAAATGAATAAAATGAGGGTGCTTCTAATTTCTAGAAGCACCCTCCCTCTTTTTATTCCGTTTATCCGTTATTATTGCTAGAATCAATTGGTCCAAATAATTCATCAAATTTTGCTTCAATTTCTTTTCCAATATCTTTTTCTTCCATCGTTTGTTCTTCTTCAAAATCTTGAAACATATCTTCTACATTTAAATGAGAACTATTACTTGATTTTTTCTCGACGTTGTCATATTTTTGTATCTCTTTTTTGGATTCTGTTGAAACATCTTCAAATAAATCATCCAATGACTCTACTTTTAAATCTTGAACTGGCTTTTTATCATTTTCTTCTACATATGGATTGTATGGATTATATTTTCTCCATTTTCCACGATCGATATCACCAATATCATTATGACTAATGGCTGTTGCACTTAATTCCCTAGCCATTGGTTTACGGAAATAATAAAATTTATGTGCTTTTACTGGCTTAATTCCTTTTTCGAAAATGATACAGTAATCATTATCAAATCTTCTTAATTCGTCCGGTGTAAGCAATGCTCTTGCCATAATTTGATCTGAAGTACTCTTTCCTGTTTTCCAGTTTCCTCTATCTCTATTAATGGATTCACTGTCTCTTGTAATTGTTTTCTCTCCTAGTGCCTTTGAGAAATATTCCACTGTTTTTTGTGAGTTACTTCCTAGGAATACATGCGTATCACAGTTTCCAATAATTGTTTCATGCGATTTTTCATAAACAGCTTCTAGCTGATCTAAGTTTTGTAAAATAACACTAAAAGAAATTCCTCTACTTCTACTTGTTGAAATCTTTTTATCAAAGTCTGGTACTTTACCAATGTTTGCAAACTCGTCTAATATAAAGAATGTTTTTATTGGTAAAGCTCCACCATTATTATCTGCAAAATCGTATAATTGTTGAATCATTTGAGCAAAGAAAATAGTTAATAAGAAATCATATGCAGCATGTGTGTCTGATGAAATAACATATACAGCTGTCTTTTTTGTTCCAATTTCTTCAAATTTTATGGTATCTGTTGAAGTTAGCTCTGCAATTTCTTTTGAATCGAATTTACCTAATTTTGATTGCAATGTACTTAGAATAGATCCATACGTCTTTTCTGGTGCAATCTCGATTGATTTATAATACATTCTAGCTGGATGATCATATGGTAGTTGGTTTATAAGTTCTGTTAATAAGTTACTTCCTCCATTACTATTTGCAGCTCTAACTAATTCCGCACAACTTGCTAAGTTTTGTTCCTCTTCTGGTCTTGTAGCAATTAAATAATAAATTAATGATTTTAGTAACATTTCTGCCATATCGTCCCAATAAGGATCCGATTTTCCTTCTGTTGCTTGTCCTTTTATAACTGTATTCGCAATAACATCTACATCTATCTCGCTTGAAATATGCATTAATGGGTTATATCCATCACTATACTGAGGATGTACTAGATTTAACACTTTAATTTCATATCCCTTAGATTTTAAATATCCAGCTGTTTTATCATACAGTTCTCCTTTAGGATCTGTAAATACATAAGATCCTAAACATTGATATGCATTTGGAATGGAGTAAGCAGAAGATTTACCAGATCCAGATCCGTCCAACAATTAAAACATTAATGTTTCCCATTTTATTTAATGGTAAATAGTTGTTTTCTGCTAAAATTAAACCAGACTTCTTACTTAAAACACGATATTGTTCTCCATTTTCTGACCAATCACTAGATCCATGTTCGATATTGGAATATTCATGTTTTGGAGCTGTTCTAATAATACTAATACATACCAATACTAGATAGCCTAATGTAAAGTATAATAACCATTTTCCAAATGTTCCTATATATTCTGCGGAAAAAGCTTTTCCAAACGTTGAAAAGAAGTTTGTTATATTGGTTCCGAAGCTAGGTAAAAATGTTTCGATTCCAAATCCTTGAGCGGTTGCTTCTACAATAGAACAACTTAAAGGCGCAACAAATACTATGACTAATATCAGCCATAGTATTCCAAAAATCAAAAAATATTTTCTACTACTTTTTAAAGCTCTTGCTAATTTATCATTCATAAGTTTTCATCACCTTTTTCTTCTGTATGGATGTATTATCTACCTTCATCTTTATCTGCTAATACGTTTCTTGCTTCTGCTTTTTTATGTGTATCATCTAAAATTAATTTTTTATCTTTAATTACTAATTTGTATCCTGTTTGTTGTTCTATTAAGTCAATATCAGATTGTTTGATTGGCACTTTTAATTCTCCTAAATCGGCTTCTCTTTGTTTTGTAATTAAAGACACAATATTAGCAGGTAGTTCTTGTACTTCTTTCTTCTTTCCAACTTCTACAATGCGGAATCCTCTTCCTCTATCATCAATAATATTATGATTTCTCGCAACAATTCCTATTTCTTGTGCTCCGAACTCTATAAATCGATCTGTGGTAAATTCTCCACCTTTGAATTCAATTTCTTTGTTAATATCCATACTTACAAATACTGGACGTTTATTTGGTTCTACATTTTCTACATTTGTAGTACTCATGAGTTCTCCCCTCTCTATTTATTATTTGTATCTTTTTTGTCTCTTATTTCAAAAGCGAAATAAGATTTATGAGCTTTCAATTTACATTTTCCTTTAATTTCATTTGTCTCTTCATCAAAATATAATACTGGCTTTACCTCTTCTGCTGTTTCTGGGTCAATAATAGATATTGGCCTTTTTAAGTTTGGTGTATACTTAAACTCTTTATATTCTGTGTCTTCTTCTGAATATAATGTATTAAATTTAAATGGTACTGGTTTTTTGGCTACTGTTACTTTATCATCTTGTAACACTGCCATATTAATAACCACTTTATCCTTTCCAAAAGATAAAATAACTAATTCATCTTTATCTTCGGATGGATTGTCTACATAAAAAGTCTTCTTTTTTAAATCTCCTTGCAATTCTTCTGTAAAGTCTAATCGAGTGACTGTATATCTAGGAGCTTGTTTCTGAAGTTCTTTTTCTGTTTCGTTAATTTGGTACACTACTGTACTTACATTTTTTGGATCGGTTATACTAAAATGTTTTCCTTCCCAACTGTACATATAAAATACACCCCATTCTTCTATGATTTTTACCATATACATAGCTTATCTTTTGTTACAATTACTATCTATAATTATAACGGATATCTATATTATTGTCAACAGTATTTTACTTATTATGTTACCTTACAAAGAATTTCCCATTACTGTTAAATTTATAATACATTTCCAGTCTTATTATTTATGTTTTAAAAAATATTCTCTACTTTTTTTCTATATTCTTTATAACATCTTATCTTCATTATTTTATGCTCTCTATTTTACTCACTGATCCTAGGATTAAATTTTGAAACTTTACTTAATGTTTCATAAATACTTCTTTCTTCTTCTGATATTTCCTTTGGAACTAAAATTTTTACTTCTGCAATTAAGTCTCCTCTGCCTCCTTTTCCATCTTTATATCCTTTTCCAGGTATTCGAACAATTTCTCCACTTGCAATTCCTTGTGGTACATAAATAGATGCAGTATCATTAATCGACTCTACAGTTGCCCTTGTTCCTAAAGCTGCTTCCCATGGTGTTAATTTTAAGTCAGTATATAAATCAACACCACTTAATCGAAATTTCTTACTATTTTCAATATTGATTTTTATAAACAGATCCCCATTTTTCCCATCGTTAATGCCAGGTTTTCCTTGTCCTAATAATCTAACTTTCTCACCGTTTCGAATTCCTGCTGGCACTTTTATCGAAAAGGTCTTCATTGTTCCTTTTGAAGTTCTTAATGAAATTTTCTTTTCGCATCCATAAAAGGTTTCTTCGATCGATAAACTGATTTCGGTTTCTATATCTTCCCCTCGTACAGGCACTTTCTTTTTCTTTGCGGTTTCTTTCCCTACTTCTCCATCTTCGGAAATTCCAAAAAACATATGGAAAAAGTCACTAAATTTGGAGCCATTACTTCTATTACTTTCTTCATATGCCTTCTTTTTCTTACCTACATGACTATTCCACATACGGTCATATTTTCTCTTTGAAGAAGGTTCTGACAATACTCGATAAGCTTCATTTATATCTTTAAAGCGTTCCTCTGCCTGTGTATTTCCTACATTTATATCTGGATGATATTTTTTAGCAGCTTCACGATACGCTGTTTTTAACTCTTGCTTTGTTATTTTACTGGTTTCTAATCCCAATATTGAGTAATAATCCTTGAAAATCATTGAACATCCTCCCATTCTTATGGCGGTTTTATTATATCACAGATTTTTCTACTTTCAAATAGTCAAATACAATTTTTTGTAAAAAGAAACTGTTATGGTTTCTTTTTACAACCATAACAGTTTCTTTTATTGCAAAGGAAAAATCGTCAGATTTTCTGGAGCAACAGGGTTAAGTTACTTTAGTAAGTGCGATTGCGAAGCAATCTGTACATATGGCAAAGCCACTTTTCTTATTCTTTATTTTCTATTTGTTCTAATAAATCATTCCTTGTTAAAATACTATCTGGATGAATTAGTTTTCTTTTTTCCATATTATATTTAATTGTTTCTTCTAGCATAAAGACAAGTGCCTGATCAATATCTTCATTTGCAAGTTTTCTTTCATACTCTATATCATATTGTACAAACTTTCTATTCTCCTCTGTTTTATCTGCTGCATATAGAATTTTTGCAAGTAAATCCATATTAGGATTTCCTGTAGTATGGTATTCAATTGCTTTTTGCATTTCTTTTGTAAATCCATATTTCTTTTTACAATAGTCTGCTCCTATTTTTCCATGTAATAAATACGGGATCTTTTTTTCCATATCATCTAATATAATCCCATTCTCTTTTACATATTGCATAGATTCTTCTACACTCATCTCTTTGGCGACATCATGTGCAATTCCTACTTTTTTCGCAGTTTCAACATCTATATGATAAATTTTAGCTAATTCCTCAATTCTCTTTTTTACTCCTTGAGAATGGATAAATCTTTTTTCTGACATGCGCATTTTTACATCTTTTTCTATTTTTTCTAAACTCATTTCTTCTTTCATCTTTTTCCTCATTTCATTTTTCATTCCACCGCAAGTGCAATTAATTCATCTAATAATTTTGAATAAGAAACTCCTACTGCCTCCCATAATTTCGGATACATACTTATTTGTGTAAATCCTGGCATTGTATTAATTTCATTAATATAAATTTCATTGGTAGAATTTTCGATAAAAAAGTCTACTCTTGCAAGCCCTTTTCCATCTACCGCTTGAAATGCTTTTACTGCTAAATTACGAATTTCTTCCGCTAAATGTTCTCCAATATTTGCTGGAATCTCTGTATAGGATTTTGAATTTTTATATTTCGAATCGAAACTATAAAAGTCCTCTGCTGATTTTATTTCTCCAACACAAGAAGCCTTTGCTTCTTTATTTCCTAAGACTGCACATTCTACTTCTCTTCCTATAATTCCTTGTTCTACTAAAATTTTATTATCATATTTTCCAGCGATAGAAATTGCTTCTTCTAATTCTTTTTCGTTATTTGCTTTTGTTACTCCAACCGATGATCCAGAATTAGATGGTTTTACAAACATAGGAAAGGCAAGCTTGTGAATAATCCTTTCTAGAATTTCTTGTTTCTTACATTTTATATGATTCATTTGTCTATCAATATATTCATATTCTTCTCCATATTTATGTATATAACAATATGGAGTTTGTTTAATTTGTGCTCTTTCGAAAATAATTTTTGTATAAACTTTGTCCATTGAAACACTAGAAGCTAACACTTTACATCCTACATATGGTATTTTTAATAATTCTAACAATCCTTGTATTGTACCATCTTCTCCGTATAAACCATGTAAAACAGGAAATACTACATCTATTTTTTGAAGTTCTTGCATTACATCTTGGATTGGTTTTAATTTATCTGGCTCCTCTCCTACTTGAAATACCCTTATTTTACTAATTTCTTCTTCATAGAAATACCATTTTCCATCTTTTGAGATGTAGATTGGATAAATTTCATATTTTGTCTGGTCTAAATTCGCTAGTACAGAACTTCCAGATACAATGGAAACATCATGTTCTGTAGACATTCCTCCAAAAATAACAGCTAATTTTTTCATGCTTTCTTTCCTCCTCATTTTTATTTTTTTAGTTCTTCTAAAATTTGAGTAAAGTTTAATGCATTGGAAGCTTTTAATAAAATAATATCTCCCTTTTTCATATTTTGTTTTAAATAAAAAACCACTTCTTTGTTTGTTAGAAACTCGATTACTTGCTGCTCTTTCATTCCTTTTTCTATGGCTTCTTCTGCTATATAATGAGCAAGTGGTCCTACTGTAATTAATAAATCTACTTCATTTTTCACCACTTCTTCTCCTACTTTTTGATGCAATTGCTTTGCAAATTTTCCTAATTCTAGCATGTCTCCTAATATTGCTATTTTTCTTTTTCCTGCTAATTTATGCATATATTCTAAAGATGCTTTCATAGAATCATAACTAGCATTATATGAATCATTAATTACTGTAATTTCTTCTTCTATGGTTTGAATATCCATTCTTTTATTAGTAAGTTTAAAATCTTTTATTCCTTTTATAATTTGCTCCATTGGTATTTCTAATATTTTTCCCACAGCGATTGCACTTAAACTATTATAAATAAAATGTTTTCCACTAATTGGTACTTCTATTTCATATGTTTTATTCGCTTCTTTTATTTTAAATTTACTTTCTGTTTCTTGTATTTTAATATCTTCGGCCATTACATCGGATTTTTCTTCGATTCCATAAGTTAGTTTATGATACTTTCCATCTTCCTTTGCCCATTTTTGTAATAAATCATTGTCCTGATTAATGATAATTGTTCCTTTATCTTGTAAACCATTTAAAATTTCTAACTTCGCTTTTAATATATTTTCCCTAGACCCTAAATTCCCAATATGGGAAGTTCCAATATTCGTAATAACTGCAATGGTTGGTTTTGCAATATTGGTTAAATAATCAATCTCTCCAAAATGATTCATTCCCATTTCTACAACCAATACTTCCTCATCTTTTAATCCTAAAATCGTAAGTGGAAGACCGATTGCGTTATTATAATTTCCTTGTGTTTTATGTACTTTATATTTTTGAGCAATTACACTACCAATCATATCTTTTGTACTTGTTTTTCCTACACTTCCGGTTATCGCAACGACTGGAATAGAATATAAAGATCTTTTGTACTCTGCTATTTTTCCTAATGCCTGTATCGTATCTTCTACAAATAAAATTCTTTTATCCTTTTCTTGATCTTCTTTCTCTATTTTTTCTTTCATTTCTTCATTTAGAATACAAAGTTTTGCTCCTTTTTCAAAAGCTTTTTTATACAAAGAATTGCCGTCAAAATTTTCTCCTTTTATGCCAATGTAAACATCTCCATCTTTTAAACTTCTTGTATCGATAGAAAATTCATTACAGATTAAGTTTTGCTCTTCTCCTATCATTGCTCCTTTTGTCACTTGTATGATCTTATCTAGATATAAATCTTTCATTTTTTCTCACCTTTTTAACTACTTTTTCTATATTGTATTTTACTTTTTGATTTTTATTCCGTCAAGTAAACTTAGCATAAACAGAAAAATACCTTATTTTTATTTTGTCTACTATTCGTAAATAGTACCTTTTAAAAAATAAGGTATTTCTTGATTTTATTTTTTCTTTTTTGCTATTTTACACTACGATTTGCAATTTCAATTGCTTTGGTTACAATATTTCCACAATCTTTTGAAGAAACATTTTCCCATCCACCATCTTTTTTTACTTGTTCATATACTCCTAATTCTTTTGCAATTTCTTCTTTTAAGTTTTCAGACATTATACTTCTATTTCTAGACATATATAGTCTCCCTTCTAAGAAAATCGGTTTCTTATTTAAGATTTCTGATTTTCTTATTCTTAGTATGACCTATTTTTCATTTTTTATTTTTTCTATTTTTATCTTTTATTCCATTTTTTATTACATTGTTAGAGTTCCATTTGGAGTATCTACAATCGTTAATATATCTTCTTCTCTTCCGTTTTCTGCATTAATATAAACTAAAAAGTCAGTTCCATCCACTTTTCCTTTAAATTCCCAACATAAAATTTCTGTTTTAAACTCTGTTGGAATAACTGCTAATCCTTCACTCGTAATTTCTAATTCTTTATTTAATGTTTTCTTAGCCTCTTCTTTCGAAACCTTTGGTTTCGCCAAATTTCTTTGAGAATGTGAATTTAAATATCCTGTTGTTTCAATTCCTAAAATTTCTCCATTATCTAATGCTATTTTTACTTTAATTAGATCTGGATACATTGTTACATTATCCTGTGTGTATGCATAATTTACTGTTAATATTCCTTCTTCTTTTAAATAATAAGTTGCTTTCATATTTGGATATCCTTTTGCTTGTAAAAATTCTTTTCCTATTTCGCTTGCTCTTTCCATATCTATTGTTTCTGCTGTTACTTCTCTATTATAATTACTAAATACAATATGTCCTCCTTTTTTGCTAATTGAAATGACTAAATAATTTTCTTTTTCTGCATTTTTTAATTGAACATAAAAATCATAAGTTGGCATATCTGTATTTTCACTTAATCCTTTACTTTCTATACTTTCTATTTTATCTTGTCCTACAAATTCTTCCACTACCTTTTTTGCATCTTCTTCTGCTATATCATCTCCAGTAAGTCCTGTTTTTTCTGCTTTGGTAATATGTTCTGAATAGGCACCATCATAAATTAGTCCCGCGTATTCATGAAAATTCTGCTCTAAATTACTAAAGCTATCTTTTGATATATTACTTACTTGAGTTGCAAACATATTACTTCCTTTTTCTGTTAATTCTCCCCACTTTATTCTTCCTTCATTAATATCACTAGATAATTGGTTTAATGTATTTTCTAGTTCTACACTATATTGATGTAATTCTTTTAAGTTTTTTAAATCTTCTTCTGACAAAGATTCGTTATAAATATTTTTCCTTGAAAGAGTATAACTATAATCACTTACCTGGTTTAAAAATTTTGATGTATTTTCTAATTCATTACTGCTAATTGGTAATTGTGATAAATATGTTTGTGCCAAATTTGCTTCTCGCCAAACTCTTGTTAAAGTTTCTGCTCCATGTTCCGGTGTTGTGGATATTAACGATTTTCCTAAATAATTTTCCACATTTCTTACATAATCCACTAATTCATAAAATGCCATATTATAAGAATTTTCTGACGCTTGTCTATATTCCATTTGTTTTTTATAAATGATCATTCCTAAAATAAGAATTACTGCAAGTAATACCACTATAATTGTTAACATATGGCGATCTTTTAATCGATTTTTCCAATCCATTAGTTTATTTTTTAAACTTGTCATAATTTTATTCTCCTTTTCTTCTTTCTTTTTACAAGTTTTATTTACAGAATCGATGTTTTCCTATCGTTTTTATCAATGGTCTTGACCAAATCCATTTATTGGTTGCCGTATCTGGATTAAAATAATAAATTGCTCCCCCCGTTGGATCCCAACCATTCATAGCATCTCTTGCTGCTTTTACCACAGTAGAATCTTCTGCAATCGGTACATTAATTTGTCCATCCGCTACCGCTGTAAATGCTCCAGGTTCGTATATTACTCCTGCAATGGTATTCGGAAAACTTGAATGCTTTACACGATTTAAAATTACTGCTCCTACTGCTACCTGTCCCTCATAAGCTTCTCCTCTTGCTTCCCCATTAATCGCTCTTGCTAATAATTGGATATCAGAAGTTCCAGAATTTTTAGCTGCATATACTTTGCTTCCTCCTGTTTCTTCTATATCCCATATTCCGAATCCAACTAATATAAAAACAATAATAAATAATATAGCGAATCCTATTTTTAAATACTTTTTCAAATTAATCCTCCTATCTTTTTTGTTCTAAATTTTTCATATTGCCTTTTATAATTTCTTCTTGTTTTTTTATTTGTTTCACTTTTCTTTTTCATTTTTTATAGTTTGTGTATTTTTTTGAATATTATTCTATTTTTGTAATTTTTCTTCTATTTTTATTGCATAGGAAATTTCGTCAGAAATTTCTGGAGTAACAAGGTTAAGTTTCTTTGGTTTGTACGATTGTGAAGCAATCTGTACGTATGGCGAAGCCACTTTTCTTATCTTATTATTAAAATTTTCTTATTTTTTGATATTTATTTTTTTATATGGTAAAATGAGTTCGAAATTAAATTTAAAGGAGTATATTAATAGAATGAAAACAGTGCTAATTTTTTATGCATCTTATGGTGGCGGACATTTATCAGCTGCCAAATCGATTCGAGATTGTATCTTAGAAAACTACAAAGAAATCGATGTTCACCTAGTTGATTGCATGAAATATATTAATAAAGGAATTGAAAAAATAACAACAACCGCATATAAAGAAATGGCAAAAAAGGCTCCTTGGGCTTGGGGGAAAGTTTATTATCAATCCCAAAAAGGTCCTCTTGCTCATATTAGTTCTTCTTCCAATAAAATTATGGCACATAAATTGAATAAACTAATTGAAGATGTTAAACCAGATCTAATTATTTCTACACACCCATTTGCTAACCAAATGTGTAGCTATTTAAAGAAAAAATGTAAAATCACAGCAAAAATTGCTACAATCATGACAGATTATGCTCCTCATGATCAGTGGCTTGTAGGAAGCGAATTTATTGATTATTTTTTTGTCGCACATGAAGGAATGAAAGAGCAATTAATTCAAAAAGGAATACCTCAAACCCAAATTTATGCTACTGGTATTCCACTTTCAAATCGATTTTTATTAAATTATAATAAAGAAGAAACTCTAAAGCATTTTGGATTAAAACCAGATAAAAAAACAGTCTTATTCTTTGGTGGTGGAGAATTTGGACTTGGTAAATCAAAAACATTGGAAATTTTAAAAGCTTTATTAGAAGATTTTAATAATATCCAAATTGTTGCCATTTCTGGAAAAAATCTAAAAATGAAAAAAAGTTTTGAAACTTTAGTAAAAGAAAATAAAAAAGAAGATGAAGTTACTATTTTAGAATATACCAATGAAGTTCCAGAACTTATGAGTATTTCTGATCTTGTTATCACAAAACCTGGTGGACTTACTACTACTGAAAGTTTAGCTTCCGGTCTTCCAATCGTAGTAATTAATCCAATTCCTGGTCAAGAAGAAGAAAATGCAGAATTTTTGCAAAAAAAGCAAGTTGGAATTTGGTTAAAAAAAGGAATGAACGTAAAAGAAACATTAAGTGATTTATTTAATAGTCCATCTAAAATGCAAGAAATGAAAATTCATGCGAGATTACTTGCAAAAAAGAATTCAACAAAGGATATTTGTAAAGTTTTATTTTCATAAGAAAAGTGGCTTCGCCACATGTACAGATTGCTTCGCAATCGCACAAATTAATGTAACTTAACCTTGTTACTCCAGAAATTTCTAGCGAAATTTCCTACGTAATAGAAATTAAATAAAAAAAGAGGTGTTTTATTTTATTCATAAAACACCTCTTTTCTATACTTTTTCTTTTTGATCTAATTCGATTATTTGATTAACTGCTTCTTCTATTTCATTATTTTCTATTGTATAGTCAACTACTTCTTTTACTTTTGCAAATTTTTCTTTATCGATTGCAATTCTTTTCTGAATTCCTTCTATAGAATCTCCTCTCTTTAACATTCTTTTTGTTCTTTCCTCTGGCGAAACAAAAATATAAAATGTATGAATTTTTATATCTTCTTTTCCCAATTCTTTTGCTTTTTCTTTTATGTCTTTTACAGAATCCACTATTGAAATACATGCTACATCTTCTTTTAGAGAATCGATCCCTATTCCATAAAATTCTCCATTAAATTCTGCTCTTTGTAATAACTCATTTTTATTCCACATATCTTCAAATTCTGTTTTTGTAACAAATTTATATTCTTTTAATTTTTCTTCTCCTTCTCTCTTTGCTCTTGTTGTATGATTAACTGCCTTTTTATATCCTCTCTTTTCTAATTCATTCAAAATGGTTGTCTTTCCGCTTCCACTCTCTCCAATCAAAATGATCATATAGATTCCTCTTTTCTCTTATGTTTTTTTCAATTATATCTTAATACTATTTTGTTTTCAATCTTTTCTCTTTTTTGTAATATAAACGTAAATTTTTTTCTTTATTTTACTATTCTATGATTATTTTTTTCTTTTTGTGTTATACTTTTAACAAATACAAAAGAAAGAAGGTTTAAATTATGGCAAATCCAAAAAAAGAAGATGTCGATGTAAAAGCTTCTTATGGAGAGTTTTGTACTCTTTCTAAAGAAGATTTTTTATCGGAATATCAAGTTGATCCAAATGGTCTTAATTCTGATACTGTTTTAAAAAATCAACATGAGTATGGGCCAAATGAAATTAGACAAGCAAAACCGAAAAAATGGTATCATTATTTTCTTAATAGTTTGCTTAGCCCTTTTAATATGATTTTACTTGGAATTTCTCTTGTTTTACTTTATACCGATGTTATTCTTCCAGAAACTCCTAGTCCAGCTAATATTATTGTTATTCTAGTTTTAGTACTTGTTAGTACCCTTTTGGACTTTTTTGAGGAATATCGTTCTAATAAAGCAGCAGAAAAATTAAAAGAAATGGTATCAACTACTACTACTGTTTTAAGAAATGGAAAACAAATTAAAATTCCAATGAAAGAAATAACGATCGGTGATGTTGTTGTTTTATCTGCTGGAGATATGATTCCTGCTGATCTAAGAATTATTGAATCCAAAGATTTATATGTGGGGCAATCTTCCATTACTGGTGAGTCAGATTCTGTTCGAAAACTCGTAAATTCCGAGTTACATTCTGTAGGTGAAATCGAAAGTATTACCGATTTAGATACTATTTGTTTTATGGGTACCAATGTAATTAGTGGTAGTGCAAAAGCTGTTGTTATTATGGTAGCAGATGATACATACTTTGGTAAAGTAGCTCATACTTTAATTCAAGGAAAGCCAAAAACAGACTTTCAAAAAGGAATTGAAAGTATTAGTAAGTTATTAATTCGTTTTATGCTTATTTTAATTCCTATCATTTTCATTTTAAATGCATGGAAGCATAATATTGTTACTTCGTTTACTTTCTCTGTTGCCATTGCAATTGTTATCACACCACTTTTATTACCAGTTATTCTATCTTCTAGCTTGTCAAAAGGTGCCGTTCGAATGTCTAGAAAAAAGACTATCGTCAAACGTTTGGATTCGATTCAAAGTTTTGGGTCTATGAATGTACTTTGTACCGATAAAACTGGAACTTTAACAGAAGATAAAATTGTTTTGGAAAAGTATTTAGACATCCAAGGAAATGAAGATATTCGTATTTTAAAACATGCCTTTTTAAATGCTTATTTCCAAACCGGTTTAAAAGGAAATATCGATGAAGCTGTTATTAAAAGAGGCTTGGAAAATAATCTTGGCCCTTTACAAGATACTTATAAAAAAATTGATGAAATTCCTTTTGATTTTACAAGAAGACGTTTATCCGTTGTTGTATCCGATGGTCAAAAGAAGCAATTAATCACCAAAGGAGCTGTAGAAGAAATTTTAAGTATTTGTACTATGGTGGATTACAAAGGTGAAGTTTCTCCTATTACAAATGCTATTAAAGATAATATTAAACGAATGACAAAAGAATTAAATAAAGATGGGCTTCGTGTTGTTGCTGTATGCCAAAAAAATGATATTGCTTCTATCTCATCTTTTAAAGTAGAAGACGAAAAAAATATGGTTCTTTTAGGATTTATTGGATTTTTAGATCCGCCAAAAGAAAGTGCAAAGGCATCAATTAAAAGATTAAATCAAGCAGGTATTCGTGTTATTGTATTAACAGGTGACAATGCAGAAGTAACACAAAGTATTTGCAAAAAGGTAGGAATTAATACTTCTCGTATTATCCTTGGAAGCCAAATTGATAAATTATCTGATGCAGGTCTCGTTCGATTAACACGTAAATATAATGTGTTTGCAAAACTTTCTCCAATTCAAAAAGCTAGAGTTGTAAGAATCTTAAAAGAAGATGGTAATATTGTTGGTTATATGGGAGATGGAATTAATGATACTCCTTCTCTTACCAATTCAGAAGTTGGTGTTTCTGTTGATACAGCTGTTGATATTGCAAAAGAAACAGCAGATGTTATTTTATTAGATAAAGATTTAAATGTTTTATTAGATGGCGTTTTAGAAGGAAGACGTACCTTTGCTAATTTAATGAAATATATAAAATTAGCAGTTAGTTTTAATTTTGGTGAAGTATTATCCGTTATTATTGCAAGTGTTGCTCTTCCTTTCTTACCAGAAACTCCAATTCAGTTATTAGTAGAGGGATTACTATATGATATTGGACAACTTACCCTTCCTTTTGATCATGTAGATGAAGAATATCTTCAAAAACCTAGAAAGTTTGATATGAAGGGATTAAAACATTTCATGTTATTTATGGGACCTTTCAGTTCTTGTTTCGATTTAATTGTGTTTGCTTCTTTATGGTTCTTCTTAGGAATTCGAGAAGCAGCCGTTTTCCAAACAGTTTGGTTTGTTTATAGTATTGTTTCTAATTTAATTGGAATGCATATGATAAGAACTGCAAAAATCCCATTTGTACAAAGTCATGCACATAAAATGGTTTATTTCTCCTCTATTTTACTTTGTATTATAGGTATTATTGTTCCATTTACTTTCTTTGGACGTATGATTGGTTTAGTTGCCATTCCACTTTCTTATTTAGGAATTATTTTTGGTGTTACTTTTCTTTATTGTGTTCTTTCACTTTTTGCAAAGAAAATATATATCAAAAAATATGGAGAATGGATTTAATTCATGCAAAAAATCAGCAAGTTCACACATACTTGCTGATTTCTTTTTTTACACATTTTTTCTTCTCCATAATATTCCAAGAGTAATTAAGATTCCGATTATACTAATACTAATCCAAATCATTCCTGAACCCTTACGAATAATACGATCATTCGTATAATATTCTTCTAGTTCGTTCTTTTCTATTTTTTCGTTTTCACTTATCACCTCCTTTACCTTTGTATTTAGCAGCTCATCTTCCGCATAAATATCAAATTTTTCTGTTTGGGGATTATAGCTTGTTACATATTTTTTCTCATTAGAAGATGAGATACTTGTTTGCATATTTTTTGTGTTTTCTGTGTTTGCCATATTTTCAATATTTCCTTCTTTTTCTTGCATTGCTACTTCAATTGGTTTTTCTTTTAATTCTTGTAGTAAATTTTGACTTTCTTCATAGCTTTCTTTTGTCTCTTCTATTAATGTATTACTTGTTTCTAAACTTTGTTTAATATAATCCATAATTCCTAATTGATTTTCTTGTACTTTTTCTTCTTTTAAAACTTCTCCCGTTTGATAATTAAATTGAATTTTACTTCCATCTTTATACGTCACAGTTGTTATCTTATATTCTGTATGCAAATTATTATCTAAATCTACAATATTCTCATTTTTAAAGTTTTCTGGATAATGAAGAGCTTCTTTTAAATCATACAATTTACCGTCTGTTCCTAATACTGTTTCATATTCTTTTCCATTGTAAGAATCTAGAATGACATTATTTTCTATCATATCTAACGTTCCATCTAATACATACAATTTTCCTTCTTTTACATAGATTCTGTCATTTCTAGTTACACTCTTTCCGTTTTGTGCAGTAATTACTGTAAAATTAGAATATGTATCAATCGTATTTCCTTTATAGTTTGCAGTCTCTAATATTTCTTCTTTATTTTCTATCTCTTCTAATGTAGTTTCGGAAACTTGTATTTCTTCTTTTCTTTCAGCATCCTTCGGCAAATCAATTCCTTCTTGTTCTGCTGCATAATAATTACTGTTTGTTGATAAAATTGGATATTTATTTTGAGTAAGGACAGTATAATCAAATTCTCCTCCCCATATTAATTTTTGAGAATAAGTCTTTCTGTTTTTCAAATCATTCTCATTTAAATATTGTTCTCGTTTAATAAATATTTCATTTTGTTCATTTGGATTTTTTTCATTTCGTTTTGAATATTGATAATAATACGTATCTTTAAAATATACATTTTGATCCGGTCTTCCTCCTATTCCAAGAGACATTGTACTTTCGTCTTCACATATTAATTCCGTTTCAATAAAGTTCTTATAATAATAATTTTGTACCGTATATAAATCTGCTTGTATATCTCCAATGATCCCTCCTACGTAGCTTTTTGCTTTTACTTTAGAATCTGCAATATAATTTCCATATATTTGGCAAGTTTTCGTATTTGCTGTCATTCCTAAGTTTTCCATATATCCAACGAATCCCCCTGCAGTATGGTCTGTTGCTGTTACTTCATTGTTATGATAGTTTGAATTTATTCTTCCTCTTTTTAAATTCCCACAAATTCCTCCAACATTTGAATATCCTTCTACTACGTTATCCATAGCAAAATTTAGTCCTATAACATGTCCATTTAGCTCTCCTGCAATTCCGCCGACATTGCTTCCTAGTGATTGAATAATAGAATCTTGAACAGCGCTTCTTACTATTGACCATGCACTACTTCCTGAAATCCCACCAATGTAATTCGCATTTACCGTAGTTCCTTGAATCAAAGAATCTTTCACTTTAAATTTACCTAGATCATTTCCTATAGTTTTACCTGCGATTCCTCCTGCATATCCTCCTGTTGAATAAATATTGCAATGTTTTGTCTCTATTTCATAATTATTAAGGTATTGCGATCCGTTTAATAGCTCTCCTGCAATCCCTCCAATATAACTATTTCCTGTTATTGTGTTGTTTTGTGAAGTGAAATAGGATCCACATCCTATTCCTGCAATTCCGCCGACATAGTTATTTCCCGTAATATTTGAGTTCTGTATCGATATATTTTGAAAAGTGTGAGTATTTTCATATTTTCTTCCATTAATTCCTCCCACATAATTTCCTGTTCCTTCTATTATCACTTCATTTGCTGTTACATTTTGCATCACATTTTGTTGTTGCATTCCAATTAATCCTGCAACATAGTCTTTTCCCTTTACAGTGATACGATTCATTTCTACTTGTTCTATCTGGCCTAGCGTTGATTTACAAATTGGTGCTACATAACTTTTATTTTCTGCTTCTAGTTCAATATTTTCTAATTTGAGATTGGATATTGTTCCAGAGTTATTATAAATAATTCCGGTTCCGTCTCCTCCAGTATTTGTAATATGAATATTTTCAAATCCAATATTTGTCATTTCTGATTTTAATTCTAGAATGATGGATGCATTTTTTTGGTTCATTTCTAAATTTATATTTTTTAATTTTGATCCATCGGATATGAATCGATTTACACTTATACCTACTTTCATATCACTTTTTCCACTAAAGTCTAAATCATTCATCAAACGATAATTCTCATAACTTTCTGGATCAATAGATTGCCAATCTTCATAAGAATAAATTTCTTTATAGAAAATTGTCTCTAGTTTACTTTCAATCTCTTTCGTTTCTATTTGTGTTGCTGTTTGATATTGAATTTCCGAAATTTTATAACTATCATAATACTTTGTTGGAATTGCCTCTAACTCGATAAAACTAATTCCATTGGAATGAGTTTGTTTCATTAGTTTTGTATTCATATTTTCAATTACTACATTTGTTATCGGATATTCTTTTGCATTTTTTAGCTCTATTCTTACTGTTAATTTATACGCGTCTGTTTTTTCATATTCTATATTTTGCACTTGAAATTCCGGATGTTCTTCTAATTTTAAATCACTCTGGTTTGGAAGAATTTTTGTGTTCTCGTTATTCTTTAATTTTGGTAAAATTGCTTCCTGTAATTGTGAATAATCAAAGTTCTGTTCAAATCTTAGTTTTTCTGTATAAGTTACTTCCTGTAATAGTTTTTCTTTTGAAAGTAGATAAATATTCCCTTCTTCTACTGGGTTACTTCCGTTGATTAACTGATTCTCATAAGCATATGCATTTTGTAATGAATTACTATCTCCTGCGACTCTTCCGATATATTCTGCTTTGCTTTTACTTGTATATACATTTCCCAATGCGAGATTATAGGTTACTTGTCCTTTTTCTGCACCTATTCCTACAATTCCTCCTAGATATTCCATAGCACTTTGAATATTAACAAAACTGTAGTTATTTTGAATCACACTAGTACCTGCAGTTATATAACCTGCAATTCCTCCTACCATTGAATTACTTGTCATAATATTTCCGGTTGCATAACAGTACGATACTTTTGTATTTCCATCTAGTTTTCCTGCAATTCCTCCCATTCCATCACTAGCAATCGATTGTTCTACTTCGATATGAATATCTTTTGCATAACAATTTGAAATATCGACACTCGATCCCCTCGATAGAATTCCTCCTACACTAGTATTACTTACTTCCGCATTCGACTTCACTTTAAGATTGGTAATAGAACTATTCCTTATGATCCCACTACCTGTATAAGAAACAATTCCTCCTATATACTGGTTTGATGTCAAATTTTCATTTATTTCAATCGTTACATCTTTTAAATAGACTCCATCAATCACTCCCTTATTCAAATAAGAAACGAAAGCCATCCTTTCATAAGAAACTCCTTTGATTGAAAAATTTTCTACGAATAAATCTCGAATTTCTCCCCTTACTTCTACAAACATTCCTTGGTTTAAAGTAGAATCTATTCTAATATTATAAATTTTATGTCCTGCTCCATTTAGAATTCCTGTAAATGCTTTTGAGATATTAAATCCCTTTGTCTCATTGATAAAATTCAAATCATTCATTAATTGGTAATTTTCCGTTGGTGAATGATTGATTTCTTTCCAATCTGATATCGTGTACACTTCTCTAAATAAACTAACTTCAATTCTTCTTTCTCCTTCTTCAAATTTTCTGGTATATGGAATATTATATGCTCCTTTTGTGGTAATACTTAGAACAGAATAAGAAGATACATATTTTATTGGATTTGTTAATTCAATTTCCACACTCGATTTTCCATCTTTATATTCTTGTGAAATAATATTACATGTTAAGTCTTTTACTTTAATATCGGTTATTGTCTCTCCCGATGGATTATTTACACTCACTCTTGCTGTTAATCGATTCGTTCCTTGTTCTAATACTGCAATCGATAAAATATCTGCTAAATCTCCATCCTCTACTTCTGGCAATGGTATATAATCTTGTTTTGGCATATTAGAAGGAAGTCTTAATTGTGGAAAATAATTTCGTTCTAATAATTCTTCTACTTCAAAAGCTCCTTCACCATTTAAAAGTTGACTTTGAAACACTTTATCTTGCAAAGCAAGCATTGTCGTTTTCCAGTTATAAGTATTAGAAAAAATGGTATCTGCAAAATAATAAACATTATTTGTTAATCCAGAATTAGAAGAGATCGTTGGACCTTTATCTGTATTCATTGTATTTCCTATTCCAATAGAATAAACATTTTCTACACTTCCTGCTGATTGATTTAAATAAACTAAATTAGCTGTTTCCTTTTCTCTGCTTTCTTCATTTAGCTCAATATTGATCAATCCATAAACATTCTGAATCGTTCCATAATTCCAAACACATAATCCTCCAGCTTCTTTATTCTCTGTTTCTAACATAGGAAATGTTGCTTTAATTTCTTCTCCATAGATATATCCATTTTTTAGTGTTCCATAATTATCTCGAACTGCTGCACTTAATCCTCTTGCTCCATATAAAGGTTCCTGCAAATGAATTGCAAAGTTGTTTACTAAGCCTCTATTTTGTTCTCCTAGTAAATAAACATCTATATTAGAAAGCTCTGTACTTTCTATTAATTTTAAGATAATATTTTCTATCCTTCCATAATTTTTTTCAAAAACTCCGTAAAAATTATCATATTCAACTGTATTGTTCATTTGGATATTCCAAACAATATCATGAACCTTTCCCTCTGCCCCAATTACATAAAAGATAGGAGAATTTCCACTATTCGATCCAGAAGAACTTCTTGTAATCGAATACCCATTTCCGTCAAATTCCCCATTAAATGGTATTTGTTCCGATCCAAATCTGTGTGAAAGTCCTGAACAAATGATTTCAAGATTGTTTAATAAAATATAATTTCCTTTTGGCTGCATTTGTAGAAAATCTTCTTCGGTTCGAATTCCCTTAATTTCTTTTCCTGGCTTGCTTTCAAATTCTTGAGAATCTAGAATATATTCTCTTTCATTAATTTTTACGATTAATTCAAATCGATATGTTACATTTTCAGCAACTAAATGAGATTCCATTTTATTCATTACTTGGTTGTTTTCATCCATATCAGAATATGCTTTTTCTTCCACGAATTGATCATTTTCATACTTTCTAATATAATAGGTACCATTTGGTATTTCCCCTTTTTTATCTTCCAAATTGATTAATAAGTTCGCTTCTAATTCATACTGATAAGGCTCATATGTCGTTTGATTTTCTCCTAGTTCTATCTGCAACTCTTTCATTTCTACACGAGGAATTTTATTATCTCCTACTTCTGAATTTCTTCTTACTAAAAATCCTACATATCCATCGGAACTAACAAGAACCGTTTTTGAAAATGTGCTCCATTCCTCTTCCTGAATTGGTATCTCTTGTAAACTACTATATCGTCCTTCCTTAAATGCAAAAATTAATTCTCCACTATCTTTCTTTTTTCTTACTTTAAAAGATATTGTTACCTTTTGCCCCACATAATCTTTTAGATTATAAAAATATTGTTGATCCGCTGCATAAATATTTCCACCAGCTAATGTTAAAATTCCAGTTTCCTTTTGATATGTTCTCTCATAATATGCTTGATAGAACACATTAAACATTGGTGTAAACCATTTAATTTCTGACTCTACATCGACTAAATTTTTACCTGTTCCTTTTCTCGTTAAATCAGTCAGTCCGATACTTCCTGTAATTCCTGTCTCTGTTACAATATTTAATTGTTTTAATAAATAATTTGCTTCATATGTTTCATCTGTATTTCCTTCATTGTATTGGTCTGCATAAAAACTTAAAGTATAGGTTTTTCCTGTTTCTAGTTTCTCGATTGTTTTTCTTGTATATTCTTCATTTGTATTTATTTCTTCTAATAAGATTAAATTTGTTTTTTCATCTCTTAATTCTATTCTTACTTTATTGGTTAATACTGCATGATCAAGATCTTCTATTCTTACGTCAAAGTCAATTAAATCTCCTGTCACAAATAAATTCTTTATTTGTACTTCTGCTGGCATTTTTAACGTTACAAACTCTTTTAAAGAATACGTTACCTGTACTTCTTCGATGGTTTCTCCTTGTTTTACTTTACT
>DVNH01000012.1 GCA_018714565.1 Candidatus Merdicola faecigallinarum
AATGCTGATATTAATGACAAAGAAATTGTAAGAGTAAATAATTGGAATGAAATTTATGACGAAGTAGAAAAATATAAAAATAATCTTTAATTTTTTGTTGCAATACCTAAAAATTTATGTTAAATTATAAACAACAGTTGTAGCAAAAAAATGCCAACTTGTACATACAATTCTTGCAATGTATTGCTATAACTACATTTGAAACGGAAATAAGTAACTTTTTTTGTGATAGACTTTTCGAAAACGTCTCTCGCAAAGGAGCCATAGAAAATAACAGGTAAGCAATTATCTGTTATTTTTTTCTGTTTGCTAGTATTTTTGTGATAAATATAGTATAATTGTTTTCATAGGATGTGAAATTAGTGATAAAAATATGTGAGATATGTGGTAAAAAATTTGAAACAAAATCATCTACTAGATTATATTGCTATGAATGTAGTGGAGAGTCAACAAGAAGTGATAATTATACTCGTAAGCATCAAAAAACAATATTAAGAAGAAATATGAAATTACAAGCAATAAAGTTATTAGGTGGAAAATGTTCTATATGTGGATATGACAGATGTGTTGATGCATTGGAGTTTCACCATGAGAATCCTAATGAAAAAGAATTCAAATTGGGTTCTGGAAATACAATGTCATGGAAAGAATATAAAAATGAAGCCTTAAAATGTATTCTTGTTTGTTCAAATTGCCATAAAGAGATACATAGTAAAATAGGATATAAGAAATATGATTAATAATATATAGTGAAAGATAAATTATTGGGTTAACACGGAGTGGAGGATATTTTTATGATAATTAAAAGTATTGATTTGTGGACAGAACAAAAAGTAAATCATTATGAATGCTTTAATGGAGCTTTTATAGATGGATTTCAGAAAAACATAAATCCATTTAACAAATATAGAGTAGTAAAAAATTGTAATTGTATAATTACAACAGATAAAGAGAACATAAATGAAACAAATAAGAATACTACCTATACAAGAAAATTCAAAATTAACGAAAAATTAAAAAATATAAAAAGGAGATAAAATTTTATTATGAATTCAGAAAACAACTATTTTATTATACATGGTTCATTCGGGAGTCCTTTTGGAAACTGGTTTCCTTGGCTACATGATTTCCTAGAAGCCGAAGAAAAACAAGTATATTCACCACAATTCCCAATAGGTGTAGGATTCCAAAACTATGAAAATTGGAGTAAATTACTAAAGTACTATTTAGATTTAAATCTAATAAATGAAAACACTATAATAATAGGACATAGTATAGCACCAGTATTTATATCAAAGTTCTTAATTGAAAATAAGATAAAGGTAAAAAAATTGATATTCGTATGCGGATTTAATAACTACCTAGGAATAAATGAGCAATATGATGCAGTTAATAAGTCTATGTATTTAGATAATTTAGAAGATATAAAGCAACATGCTGATGAAATAATATGTTTTTATTCAAATAATGACCCTTATGTAAAATATGATGTGGAAAAAGATTTTGCCGATAAAGTTGCAACTAAACAAATTTTAATTCCAAATGCAGGACATATAAATAATGAAAGTGGATATGATACTTTTGAAGAAATAGTACATTATATTTAAATTATGCAATTGTTTAGGTGGATTTTTAATATTAGGAGGTAGAGCATAAATGAACATTTTGCAAATTTACAACAAATACCATTTGCCAGAAAACTTACAAATGCATATGTTAAGGGTATCTGCTTGTAGTAATTTGATAATAGATAACTGGAATGGACCAGATATAGATAAACAAGCAATTATTAGAGTGTGCCTTTTGCATGATATGGGAAATATGGTAAAAATACAAGAAAATGAATCAAAAGATATAGAATTTTTAAAGGTAAGAAAAAAATATTTTGATAAGTATGGAACAAATGACCATGAAATTAATTTAGAAATTGGAAAACAGGAAGGTTTAACTGAAAAAGAATTAACTATATTAGATGGAAAAAGGTCTAGAAAAAATGAAGAAACTTTAAAATCAAATTCTTATGAAAGAAAAATTTGTGCTTATTGTGACCAAAGAGTAGCACCAGATGGAGTTGTAAGTATAAAAGAAAGATTAGAAGATGCAAAAGTGAGGTACAAAAATAAACCATTATCAGTATGGTCTAACGAAGAAAAAGCAAATTACTTAATAGAGTGCTCTTTAGGAATAGAAAAACAAATTATGGAGTATTGCACCTTAAAACCAGAAGATATAAACGATATAAGTATTAAAGAATATATAGAAAAATTGAAAAAATATGAAATTTAAAAAATATATTATATTAATGGGAAAAATGGAGGAAAAATAATGAAATTAAAACTTGTTGGAACAGGAGCAATTATAGGAAAAGAAAGAAGTGCTTGTTCATTAGTAGATGAAAAAATATTAATAGATTGTGGAAACGGAATTTTAAAAACGCTTACAGAGCAAGGAATTGATATAAATAATATAGAAGCAATATTAATTACGCATTTACATGCTGACCACTTTTTTGATTTGCCATTTTTTATCTTATTAAAAAATATTTATAAGCCTCAGAAAGTAACAAAAATATATTGTCCAAAAGGAACTGAAAAAATAATAGAACATTTAGGCAATGATTATATAGCAGGGCAAGCTAGTGCATTTGAAAATTGGAAAAATAATTCCAAAGTTGAATTTGTTGAATTTGATGATTTAAAAGATGAAGAAATAGTGAAAGGTTATTATGCTAATTCGTATATAGTAGAACATGGAGAGCAGAAACCAGCATATGGATATGTAATTAGAAAAGAAAATAAGGCAATAGGATTTTCTGGAGATTCAACATATTGCGAAAGTATTGATATAATTGTTCAAAATACAGATATAGCAGTATTAGATATGTCTTTTCCTCAAAGGCATAAAGCTCACATGGGAGTGGATGACATTGAAATGATTAGTAATAAATTTAATAAAAAAATAGTTGCAACACATATGAGTAAACCAGCAAGAGAATTAGCCAAAGATAAAAATATCAAAAACCTAATAATACCAAATGACGGAGATGAAATCGAAATCTAAAATCAATAATTATTGATTTAATAGATTTTGTACAAAAGTATATTCAAAAAAATGAAGACTAAAACTCTTGCAAATTCTGTAGTTTTATGTTAAATTATAAACAACAGTTGTAGCAAAAAATTACCAACCTGTACATACAATTCTTGCAATATATTGCTATAACTACATTTGAAACGGAAATAAGTAACTTTTTTGCGATAGACTTTTCGAAAACGTTTCTCGCAAAGGAGCCATAGAAAATAACAGGTAAGCAATTATCTGTTATTTTTTTGACTTTAAAGCTAATATCTGGAAAATAATTGTATTTTGTCTAATTTTATGATATAAATAAGAAAAATACGATTTATAAGAAAGTAGGTAAATATGAGTTTGGAAAAAATAAACAATAATTCAATGATTATTAAATATCAAAATACAGATAATGTATTAGAAGATGTATGTTCTATTATTGAATCGGCAAGAGATTATGCTTATAAGTCAGTAAATATTGCTCTAGTAGAAAGAAATTGGCTAATTGGATATAGAATTGCAGAAGAAGAGCTAAAGGGAAATGATAGAGCAGATTATGGATTAGAAATAATAAAAAAACTATCTAAAGAATTAACAAAACAATATGGAAAAGGATTTGATAGAAGTAATTTGTATAGATTTTTAAGTTTTTATAAAAATTTTCCACAAATTGTCGACGCACTGAGTCGACAATCTGGAAATTTGCTATCTTGGACTCATTATAGAACTCTGTTACAAGTTTTTGATAAAAAAGCAAGAGATTGGTACGCAAAAGAAGCATTAGAACAAACGTGGAGTACAAGAACATTACAAAGAAACATTGATATACAGTATTATTATAGATTGTTAAAGTCACAAGTTAAAGAACCAGTAATTAAAGAAATGGAAGAAAACAACAAAGAAAATTATTTAATGAACAAATTAGAATTTGTTAAGAATCCAGTAATAGCAGAATTCTTAGGATATTCATTGGATAGTACTTTTACAGAAACAGAATTAGAAACTAGTATAATAAATAATTTACAAAAATTTTTAATGGAACTACGGTAAAGGTTATGCATTTGTTGCAAGACAACAACATATTCATACAGAAAAAGAAGATTACTTCATAGATTTAGTATTTTACAATTATATATTAAAATGCTTTG
>DVNH01000013.1 GCA_018714565.1 Candidatus Merdicola faecigallinarum
TTAAAACTAATTGATGTCGTGATTGAGTTAGTAGATAGTAGAATACCAATATCTAGTAGAAATCCAGATATTAAAAATATGACAAAAGGAAAGAAAAAAGTAATTGTTTTTAATAAAAGTGATTTGGCAGATCAAAAAGAGACTTTAAAATGGGTTCAATTTTATAAAAAACAAGGAATACCAGCAGTAATTACAGATTCGAATTCTGGAAGAGGGATTCAAGATGTAATAAAAGAAGTAGAAAAATTGATGGAAGAAGAAATCCAAAAAAATATAGAAAAAGGAAGAGTTGGAAGAAAAATTCGTGTTATGGTCTTAGGAATTCCAAATGTAGGAAAATCTTCTTTTATTAATCGAATTGTAAAAAAGAATTCATTAGCGGTAGGAAATAGACCTGGTGTTACAAGAGAAAAACAATGGATTCGTGTAAATGAGAAAATAGAATTACTAGATACCCCAGGAGTATTATGGCCAAAGTTTGAAAGCGAGGAAGTTGCATTAAATTTGGCATATACTGGAACAATAAAAGATGATATTCTAGAAAAAGTAGAAATTGCCTTCCAATTATTACGTTATTTACTTTATCATTATCAAGAAAACGTTACTAATCGATATTCTATTTCAAAGGAAGAAATTACATCTATTTTAGAAAAAGAGCAAGAAGAGAATGTTAATATTTATGAAATTATGCAATTAATAGGAAGAAAAAGAGGTGCTATTGTAAGTGGAGGAAGAGTGGACGATGAAAAAGTAGCCAATCTTTTAATTGATGATTATCGAACAGGAAAGCTAGGAAAAATAACATTAGAAAAAGTGAAGGAGTAAAAAATGGACGAATGGATTATACCAGAAAAGGAAGAATCAGAAGTAAGATTAATGAATCCTCTTGTATGGGCATATATTGGAGATAATGTTTATGAATTATATATAAGAACAAATTTAGTAAATCAGACAAGTTTAAAGGTACATGAACTACATGTAAAAGCAATTCAATATGTAAAAGCGGCAGCGCAAGCAAGAGTTTTAAGAGAAATAGAAGAAATATTAACAGAAGAAGAAAAAGATATTGTTAGAAGAACAAGAAATACAAAGAATCATCATATTCCAAAAAATGCAGATCCAGCAGATTACATGTATGCTACTGCATTTGAAGGGCTAATTGGCTATTTGTTTTTGACAAAACAAAAAACAAGATTGAAAGAATTATTAGAAAAGGCACTCATAATTTTAAAAGAAAAATAGAATGAAAATGAAAAAGATTACGTTAAAGCAAAACGAAAAGTTTTGACTTTATAGCGTAATCTTTTTTGAATATGTAGAAAAATTAACTTTTATCAGAAAATAATTTTTCATTTTTATTACATAGGAAATTTCGTCAGAAATTTCTGAAGTAACAAGGTTAAGTTACATTAGTCTGTGCGATTACGAAGTAATCTGTACATGTGGCGAAGCCACTTTTCTTATTTCAAAGTAACAATTGTCACTCCCATTTCTCCTTCTCCAAAAGTTCCAACTCGAAATGCTTTTACATGGGGGTGATGTTTTAAAAATTGATGAATTCCTTCGCGAAGTTTACCAGTACCCTTTCCATGAACAATCTCAGCAGTTTCTAGTTTTGCCATTACACAATCATCTAAGAATTTATCAATAAGAAAATTTGCTTCTTCTATAGTTTGACCGATAACATTAATCTTATTTGAAATATTTTTGGACTTAAAGGAAGAAGCTTTACGTTTAGAATGATAACTAGAAACTTCCTTTACTGGTTTTGATTTAGAAAAAGTAATATCTTTTACTTTTACGGTTGTTTTTATTAGACCAATTTGAACTTGAACCATATGATCACGATTTGGAAGTGATAAAATTATTCCTTCCTGATGGAAAGGTTGAATATAGACTTGCATTCCAAGTTTAATATCTTGTTCATTAATGGAAGTTGTAGATTCTGGTAAAGGTAAAGGATTAGAAGAAGACTTTATAGAATCATTTAATTGATTTCTAATGTGTTCTAAATCTTTAAAGGAAGAATGTTCTTTTGCAAGGTTAACTTCTCGAATTGTTTTACTTACTAATTCCTTGGCATCTGTTAATATATTACGTGCTTCTATTTTTGCATTTTCAATTTTTTGTTTTTCTTTTTCTAACTTATCAGAATAATCTTCTTCTAACTTATGTTTTAATTGTTGGATTTCTTTTTGTGTTGTTTCTATTTTTTCTTTTTCTTGTTCTATTTTTTGTTTATCATCATAAATACTTTTTAATAAATCTTCTATTTGAAAAGTAGAATGATCCATAAAATCATTTGCTCTTTTTAAAATATGTTCCTGAAGTCCAAGTTTTTGACTAATAGCAAATGCATTACTTTTACCAGGAACACCAATTAATAGGCGATAAGTTGGTTTTAAAAGCTCTAAATCAAATTCCTGACTTGCATTTTCGAATCCTTCTTGAGTTAATGCATAATACTTTATTTCTGGATAATGAGTGGTGGCTATTGTTAAAGTCTTATGTTCATATAAATATTCTAAGATACTAATTGCTAGACTACTTCCTTCAATAGGATCTGTTCCAGACCCTAATTCATCGACTAAAACTAAGCTAGAATTTGTTGCATGTTTAATAATATCAACGATATTAAGCATATGAGAAGAAAATGTACTTAAAGATTCTTGAATACTTTGTTCATCCCCTATATCTGCAAAGACGTAGTCAAAAATAAAGACACTACTATTTTCTTGTGCAGGAATAGCAAGTCCGCTCATTGCCATTAAAGTTAGTAAACCAACTGTTTTTAAAGTAACTGTTTTTCCTCCTGTGTTTGGACCAGTAATAACCAGAGAAGAAAAAGATTTTCCTAAGGTAATATCAATTGGAACGACTTTGTCTTTAGCAATTAATGGATGACGAGCTTTATTGAAACAGATCATTTTTTCTTGGTTCAACTTAGGAATAATGCCATCTAGGAAAATGGCATATTCTGCTTTGGCAAAAATGAAGTCCAACATTCCAATGATATGAAGATTGTTTTGAAATTGTTCAATATAAGGTTCAAGTAAGGAGGTTAAATGGAATAGTATTTTTTCAATTTCTATATTTTCTTCAGCCCTTAATTGATTTAGCTTATTATTTAATTCGAAAATAGAAATTGGTTCAATAAAAATAGTAGAACCACTACTAGAAATATCATGGATAAATCCTTTTATCTGTGTGCGATATTCTTCTTTTACAGGGATAACATAACGATCATTTCGAATTGTAATTAGATTTTCTTGTAGATATTTAGAGTGTGAAGAATGTATAAATTGACTTAATTTATCCTTGATTTCTTGTTCTATATTTCGGATACTTCTTCGGATATGGGATAAGGAAGAAGAAGCAGAATCTGAAATTGTATTTTCATCGATAATAATTGAGTGGATCGTTTGTTCTAAATTTCGATTCAGGTAAAGTTGATCAAAAAAGTTCGATAATATAGGGTAAGCAGATAAATCGATTTGTTCATCTTCAAAAAAGTAATCCTTTAATTCTCTTGCAATTTTTAATAAAAGAGAAAATTGAAGAATTGCTTTTGCAGTTAAACAAGTGTGACTCAGAATTTGTTTTATCCAGATATCAATTGTAGGAAGTTCGCAAATAGGAGCTCTTCCTTTTTGATAACGTATACGAATTGATTCATCTGTTTCCTTTAACTTTTGTGAAACAAATTCAAAACTAGAATTGGGAAGCAAATGAAAACATATATCTTTTCCGATATATGTTTTACAATAAGTAGATAACTGATTTAAGACAAGATCATATTCTAGCTTTTTTAGATATTTATTCATAATAAATTCCTTTCTTTCTATAATCAAAGATAAGACATGATAAGTATTTTAATATTTTCTATTCATATAACAATTTACTTATTATAAGTTTAGATAAAATAGCAAAATCGATTGCTTAAGGTAATAATTGATATTTTTGAAAAATATTAGCGATTTTTTTTATATCTAATCCAACAATGGCATGATAATCTCCTTCAAAACCACGAAGATATTTTTGCCCCTCGCCTTGAATGGCATAGGCACCAGCTTTATCTAAAGGCTCTTTGGTATTTACATAGTTTTGAATATCATTATAAGACATTGGTTTAAAGTAAACGGTTGATTTTGTATAAAAAGTTTCTACAATAATGGAATGTTCCTTTTTGATAATAATTGTAGTGCCTGTATAGACATCATTAGACTTATTTTGCAAGGCAGAAAGCATACTAACAGCATTACTTCTATCTGCAGGTTTTCCAAGTACAATACCATTAAAATAAACAACAGTATCAGAGCCAATGACAGTAAACTCTTTATCGTTTTTTTGGTATTTTTTGTGAAAAACATCAAAAGCTTTTTCAGAAGAAAGTTTTTTTACCAGTTCTGCAGGATTATTTTCTGTATCTTTTATGATTTTCTCGTCGATTGTACTTGGTATAATATCAAAATGATGAACAAGCTTAGAAAGTAACTGCTGTCTTCTAGGAGAAGCAGAAGCTAAAATAACTTCCATATAATTCACCTTTCTTTCTTTAAATTTATGTGAATATGAGTATATCATGTTTTGCAAGGCTTGTAAATTATTATTAAGTTAATTTGAGAGAATTAATTTATGCTAAAATAGTGGAGTAGTAATAATATTTTTCATACATTTCTTGCGTTTGTATATATGCTATGATAAAATAATTCAAACAATAAAGGAGAAAAATATGGAAGACAGACAAAAACAAATTAGAAATTTTAGTATTATTGCACATATCGATCATGGGAAATCTACATTAGCAGATCGTTTAATTGAAATGACCGGAGTTCTTTCAAAAAGAGAAATGGAATCACAAGTGTTAGATAATATGGAAATTGAACGAGAAAGAGGAATCACAATAAAGTCCCAAGCAGTTCGTATGAACTATCATGCAAAAGATGGAAAAGAATATATTTTTAATTTGATTGATACACCAGGACATGTGGACTTTAATTATGAAGTTTCAAGAAGTTTAGCTGCATGTGATGGTGCTATTTTAGTTGTAGATAGTAGCCAAGGTGTAGAGGCACAAACATTAGCAAATGTGTATTTAGCTTTGGATAATAATCTAGAAATTCTTCCTGTAATTAATAAGATTGATTTACCAAATGCAAGACCAGAAGAAGTGAAAAAAGAAATAGAAGATATCATAGGAATTCCAGCAGAGGATGCACCATGTATTTCAGCAAAATCAGGGTTAAATGTAGAAGAAGTTTTAGAAAGAATTGTAACAGATATTCCTGCTCCAACGGGAAATGAAGAAGAACCGCTACAATGCTTAATATTTGATTCTTTTTACGATAACTATAAAGGTGCTGTTAGTTATGTAAGAGTAAAAAATGGTAGCGTAAAAGTAGGAGACGAAATTCTTTTAATGGCTACGAATAAATCTTTTGTTGTAACAGAGGTTGGCTATTTTGAGCCGGGACAATATCTACCAGCAGATGTTTTAAAGGCTGGAGAAGTAGGATATATTGCAGCTAGTATTAAAAGTTTATCTGACATTCATGTAGGAGATACCATTACATTAAGAAATAGAAAGGCAAAAGAGCCTTTGCCAGGATATAAAACAGTAAACCCAATGGTGTATTGTGGATTATATCCAGTAGATGGAAGTGACTATGAAAATTTAAAAGTTGCTTTAGAAAAATTAAAGCTAAATGACGCGGCATTACAATACGAAGCAGAAACATCTACAGCATTAGGATTTGGTTTTCGATGTGGTTTTTTAGGTCTGCTACATTTAGAAATTATTGAAGAAAGATTGGATCGAGAATTTGACTTAAGTTTGATTACAACTTCTCCTTCTGTTATTTATAAAGTATATAAAACAAATGGTGAGGTATTAGAATTATATAATCCATCCGATTTGCCGGTACCGCAGGAAATTTCTTATATGGAGGAACCATATGTATTAGCAGAGATATTTTCACCAAAAGAATTTGTTGGAAATATTATGGAGATATGCCAAAATAGAAGAGGAATTTATATCAATATGAAATATTTAGATGCAAATCGAGTAACAATTGTATATGAATTACCTTTAAATGAGATTATTTATGACTTTTTTGATCAATTGAAATCAAAGACAAAAGGATATGCTTCGTTTGATTATGAAATGAAAGAATACAGAAGATCGGAATTAGTAAAATTAGATATCCATGTAAATGGAGAAGGAGTAGATGCATTATCTTTCATTGTTCATAAGGATTCTGCATATACAAGAGGAAAGAAAATGATTGAAAAATTAAAAGAAGTAATTCCTAGACAATTATTTAGTATTCCTTTGCAAGCTGTAATTGGTGGAAAAATTATTGCAAGAGAAACAATATCTGCTATGAGAAAAGATGTATTAGCAAAATGCTATGGAGGAGATATTACAAGAAAGAAAAAACTATTAGAAAAGCAAAAACGAGGTAAAAAGAAAATGCGACAAATCGGAAATGTAGAGATTCCACAAGAAGCATTTTTATCTGTGCTTAAATTAGATGAAGAGTAAAAAAGAATAGTTATAATTAATAATAAAGAAAAGATATTTTAGTTTCGTAACTCATAGAAGGAGAGATAGAAATGAACCATAAAGACTATAGTGACCAAATAGAAGGACGAAATGCAGTATTAGAGTTATTAGAAAGTGGAAAAGATATTAATAAAATATTAATTGAAAAGGGAGAAAAACACGGTTCTATTAATAAAATTATTGCAAAAGCAAAAGAAAAGAAAATCATAATCGTAGAAAAAGAAAAAAAGCAAATGCAAGAAATGGCACAAAGCGAAAGTTATCAAGGGGTAATTGCGTTAGTGCCACCATTTGAATATTGCGATATTGATGATATATTAAAAGAAGCGGATAATAAAAAAGAAGATCCATTCTTATTAATATTAGACGGAATTGAAGATCCGCATAATTTAGGAGCAATCATAAGAACGGCAGAAACGGCAGGGGTTCATGGTGTTATTATTCCAAAGAGAAGAGCTGCAAGTGTAAATAGCACAGTAAATAAAGTATCAGCGGGAGCTGTGCAGCATATGAAAATTGCTAGAGTAAATAATATAAACGAAACAATTTCAAAATTAAAAGAAAAAGGAATATGGATTTATGGAACGGACATGAATACAGATACCTATTATTACAATCAAGACATGAAAGGTCCAATTGCTATTGTAATAGGAGGTGAAGGTTTTGGAATTAGCCGTCTAGTAAAAGAAAATTGTGATTTTTTAGTTAAAATACCAATGAAAGGGAAAATAACATCACTAAATGCGGCAGTTTCAGCAGGAATTATTATATATGATGTTGTACGACAAAAAGAAAATTAAATAAAATACAAATGAGGAGGAAAGAAAAAATGATTGCAAGGAAAAAAAGATTATTAATTATAATATCTAGCATTGTAGGAGCAATACTTATTATTGTAGGAGGAATATTAGGCTACTTATATTTTGCAACAGACTTATTAAGAAGTAATGATGAGTTATTTTATAAATATGCAATGCAAAATTCCAAAATCTTAGAAGTAATAGATAAAAATTGGTTAGATACGTATACACAAAAAATAGAAAATACTCCATATATAAATGAGGGAGAAATCGTATTTTTACAACAAGAAATGTTACAAGAAGAAAATGAGTTGCAAAATGAAGAAGAACAAGTTACAGAGGGACAATCTGTGGAAGAACAAGAAAACGGATCAGAAACAAATCAAGTCCAGGATATAGAGCAATCAGTAGAAAATAACACACAAAATGAAGCCAACTCATTATTAAATACATTGATAAATAATACGAAAATCGAAATTTCAGGGAAAAACGATTTGAAAAATCAAAAAGTAAATCAAACAATAAGAGTATTATACAAAGAGCAAAATTCACAAAATATAGAGAATCCAAATATGGAGCAAAATCAAGAAGCACAAGAAAACCAAGGAACAAATCAGACAGCAGAACAAACTGAGCAAGAAGACAATCAGACCGAAGGACAAGTACAAGAGGAAGAAAACGATTATACAGAGAAGTTCAATGTAAGTATGATAAGAACAAACAATACATATGGACTAAAATCAGATGAAGTAGTTAATAAATATGTAGCTGTAAAAAACGAAAATCTAAAAGAACTTATGAATAAATTAGGAGAAAACAACTTAGAGAATATTGATAATGCAATCGAGAAAGTAGATTACAATTCCATATTGGCAATGAGTGAAGAAAAAAAAGAACAGCTAAAACAACGCTATATGACAATCTTTGACACTCAAATTTCAAAAAAGAGATATCAAAAAGAAAAGAAAGTGGAAACCCAAGTTTTTGATCAAAATATTCTTACTAATACTTATCAACTAGAATTGACTCAAACAGAGTTTGCAAATTTAAAGGTGAAATTATTAGAAGCATTAAAAGAGGATGAAGATACTTTACAATTAATAAAGGATATTACTCAAAAAGATGAAAACTATATAACAAAAATGAAAGAAGAGATACAAGACTCTATTGATGAAATAAAACGTCAAAAAACGACAGATGAAGTAGAAGTAAAATTTGTTGTTTATGAAAATAATATGAATTTAGTAAAAACAGAGATTATTTTTAGCAACAGAAAAATTACAATTGAATATCCAATTCAATCTGGAGTACAACAGGTAAAAATTAATGATGAGACAACAGGAGAAGGAACAATTATAGAACAATATCTTCTTTCAAAAGTAAGCGAGGAAGCAAATCATTCTTTGACAATAGAGTATTCAGTAACAGAAAATGGGAGAGAAGCTACTAAAATTGATATTAACCTTATAAGCGAAGGAAGTATAAATGATAGCAGTATGAAATCTACAATAGATATTGATAGTGTTATTGAAAATGTACAAAGAAAAATAACATATACAGATAATAAGGAATTTACAAATGAGATTTCATTAGAAGAATTAAATTCAGATAATTGTGTTATTCTAAATGATGCAACGATAGAATATAATCGAAGTTTAATGGAGGCAATTAAACAAAGATTGCAAGTAGTCTTTAGAGAAAAGATCACATCTATTGGCATGAATGCAGATGAACTATTAAAAGAAATCGAAGAAGCAACACAATTTGTAAAAGACCAATTTAATCGTGATGAATTTGAAAAACAAGTACAAAGAGCATTAAGTTTTGTGAAACAAGATGTTATTACAGATGAGGAATTAAGAAAAGAATTACAAGAGGCAGGAACGGATCAAACTAAAATAGAAGAAGTAAAGGGAAAACGATTGGTAAAAAGACTAAATGAATTTGGTTTAAAAGCTTCTCTTGATCCAGCAACAAATAAAGTGTTAATTGATAGTGGATATAATTACAATTATAAATATACAATAGATTACAATAAGTATTACATAAAAAGACAAGAATAATTAAAAGAGAAAGAAATGGAAGAATCGATTGCTTCTGTTTCTTTTTTTATCTATAAAGATAGTAGTTGTAAACAATTTATGATCTGAAATTGATCAATTTTTTCCTTGAGTTTTAGGAAATTTTTATCTTTTTAAAAAAAAATAAAAAAAAGTGTTGACAAGATAAAATATAGGTGTTAAAATACAGAACAGTTGCGAAAATTGAGATACAAAAACAAGAAAAAATTAACATAAAAAAATATAAAAAATGTATTGACAATATGCAACATATTATGTTAAAATCTAAATTGTCCTCAACAAGAGGAACAAACAAAAAAGTACATTGAAAAGTAAATAATAAATTCTAAAGAGCAAAACCAAGCGGTAGAATCTTAACTACCGAAAAATAAAAAAGAAGCTAGAAAAAACGAAATTGTAAAAAAGATTTATAATGTAGTTCGAAAG